>JBGQMP010000100.1:0-5896 GCA_041500685.1 Thermodesulfovibrionia bacterium
CTCTGTAAATATCTTCTTATTACACCTGGCGACCGAGAGCCTGTGATCAATGTAATTTCTCGTGTCTTCTTCAGAGAACGCCTGAAGTCTGATCTTTACAGCTACCCTCTGCCTAAGGGGTTTATCCAGGGAAAGGATGTTATCAAACTCAGGCAGACCGAAGAAGATAAAATTGACCAACTTTCCTTCTGGTACCTCCATATTCAAGAGACCTCTGAACTCTTCCATAATTCCTTTTGAGACCAAGATCTGTACCTCGTCGAGCATAACAACAGTCTTTTTTCCTTCCTCTTTGATCTCATGCAGTCTCTTGTAAATCTGAGACAGGATTTCCACTTTATCTTCCTTTATATCTGAAACACCGAGCTGCATTGCGAATTTTTTCAGGAGCCACTCTGCGCTGACCGTGGAGTGGACCACCATCAGGAGGGCTGCCTCATACTTGTTCTCATCCAATTCCTCAAGAAACAGTCTTGCGAGGGTTGTCTTACCTGTCCCTATATCACCAATGACAACTGCAAGACCTTTTCTTGTATCCACGGCATATCTCAGCTTTACGAGGGCATTTGAATGCTGGGGGCTGTTATAGTAAAACCTGTTGTCAACGACATTAGAGAAGGGATGTTCTTTCAGGCCGTAATATTCTAAATAATCCATATATTCATCTTATCACAGTTGAAGTCCTTGAGCGGGCAAGCTTGCCGGTTTTATCTTAAAGGTATGATATCCTGTCCTTCTTATCCTTGGGCTTCTCCTTTTCAGCAGTTTTTTGAATCTTTGACTTGATCTGCTTTATCTTTTCTGAAACATTTCGAAATTTTGCATTCCATCCGTACACCTTGGTATATAAATCAAAGGCCTCTTTGAAGTTTGCATTCTTTTCATAAGCCTCGGCAAGATCATACTTTATTGCCCAGTAAGACTCATCCTGGTCTTCTATCTTCTCAAGGGTGCTGCTCAAGACTTCTATAGCAAGGGGATAAAAGCCCTTTTGTTTGTAACATATACTGAGCATACTGGAAGAAGGGACAAAGGTCTTTGGATCGTTCCGTGATATCTGAAATTCTTTTATTGCATCGTCTATGAATCCCAGCTCCTTATACGCGAGGCCGAGATTATAATGCGTTTCATGGTCTTTCTCTTCAAGCTCTGTCTCGAGACCCTTCTTAAATTCATTGAAAATACTAAGGACATCACCGTCGAGGACGGGCTCATGTGGTGCCTCTTTACCGGGTATTTTATCTTCAGCAGAGACAGTTTCTCTGTCTTTCCCTTCAACAGTTTCCAGTAAAACGAGCTTCTGTTTTATCTCTTTATTTTCGGGGAAGAGTTTTTGTAGTTTTTCTAAAATTTCCCTTGCCTCATCTATTAACCCCTGCTTTGAATAAAAATCAGCCTCTGCAATCTCCTCATTATAATTCTCTACGGAAAGCTTTTCCTGAGATAGAACAGAGACTGTCTCTTCAGGCACAGGGATCTCTACCTTACCAGTAAGTCTCGGGTCTTCAGGGTTTATCTTGTATGCCTCTTTCATTACCTGTTCTCTCTTTTTACTATCACCGGTCCTCCCAAAGAGATCGTACAGAATAAGGCATTCTGTAACTGCCTGCTCTTTGTTATCGGTATTCACATAGAGAGACCTCAGTTTTAGATGAAGATCGATATTATCGGGCTCCCTCAGACAAAGTTTTTCGAGGAGATTCCTCGCATCCTCAAAAAGGCCATACTGGAGGAATACCTCTGCCTCTACAAGGGCTTCATCAACGGTCTTCTCTTCCTTTAACGGGATCTGTACCGTGTCTGCTTCCCTCTCGAGGTTAATAACTATAGCTTTGAGTGAATCTTTATCAGGGGTTATCAAGAGCGCCTCTTTATAGCAGTTCAGTGCCTCTTTTTGCATGCCTTTTTCTGTATATGCGTTACCGAGAGAGACCAGCTCTTGAGCTACTTTAAGATTCTCACCGAGTTGTCTGTACAGTGTAACGAGTTTCTTACCAGTCTCTGAGGGGTCGATATCTTTGAAGGACTCAAGGAGCTTTATTGCATCATCTGAGTTCATATCAAGTATCATCTCGTCAAGGACATCCAGATATTTTGTCCATGCCTTTTTTCTATCACCCTTCTTTATATATATCTCTCCGAAGAGCCTTGCTGCCATGATATTCGCAGGCTCTATTTCCGATACCTTGTTGAGATATTCTATGGCTTCGTCGAACTTCTCAGCCGTTGAATAAACCTCAGCGCACCTGAGGTAGACATCAGTATCCTCCGGGAAGAGGGAAGCTGCACCTTTTATCTGTTCAATGGCGAGATCAAGATTGCCTGTCTTCGCATAGAGATGGATGACTCCCAAGATTGCTTCTTTGTTTGAAGGCTGGATTTCGAGGGACTTCTGATAGTATTCTAACGATTTCTCTGTTTCTTCCTTTTCCTCGTAAAGCTTCGCTATATTAAGATATTCTCTTGCCGCCTCTGTGCTGAGGCCTTCCTTCGAATATATCTCTGCTACTTTAACCCTGAAAGGGATATTAGAAGGAGAAATAGCGATTATCTTATCGTATATTTCAAGGAGCCTTTCTTTTCTTCCTTCCTTTGAAAGACTGTCAGCCGCTGAGAGGTAATATTTTATAGCGTCTATTTTAAGGCCCCTCTCCTCATTAATTTTACCAAGGGCAAAAAAAGCATCGGCATCAGTAGGATTTATGTTCAGTATCTTCTTATACAGTCCTAATGCCTTGAGAGAAAAGCCTTCGTTCATGAAAAATTTTGCAGCCTTATGGAATGAGTCTAAAGCATTTTGCTTGTCTCCCTTTTTCAGATAGAGGTCACCGAGAGCATTATAGGTATTGCCATCAGGGTATTCCTTGATTAATTTTTCCCAGGTATCAATGGCTTTATCTAGTTGACCCTTTGCGAGATACTTCTGAGCTTCTTTTATTACAGCTGCTTTACTTGACATTTCACGCATCTATAAAACTATCACAATTAGAAAAAAGGTGTCAACAATCGAAATCACAACTGGCGAAAAGATCTCGGTAAACGGACTGCCTTGTCCCTCACTTTAGGGAGGACTTATGTTCTCTTAAACATCTTCCTCAGGTCTTCCAGGGAAAGGAAGATTTTTGTTGGTCTGCCATGGGGACAATTGTCAGGATGGAGACAGTCCTGAAGGTCTGAGAGTAATTGAGAAACCTCTTCCTGTTTCAGTATTGTTTTCCCACGCACTGATTGATGGCATGCAATTTTAGCAGCAAGGGCTTCTCTCAGTTCTTTATCCGGAGCAACACCCTCGATGAGGCTTGATGCGGTATCTGAGAGGATACCCCTGATATCAGCTTCTGTTAAGACTTCAGGAAGTGAACGGACAATAATGGTATCATGCCCAAAGTCATCTACCTCTATCCCAAGATCTCTCAGGATTGAACTATTTTGAAGGATAACACGATACTCCTTGTGTGATAATCTCACCTGCTTAGGGAAGAGCAATCGGTCTGAGGTGATATCGACTCCCCTGAGAAATTTTTCATACAGTATCCTTTCATGTGCGGCATGTTGGTCAATCAGTGTTAACCCCTCTCGACCTGAGAGGGCGATGAAGGCATCTCCAAGGTGTATGAAAGATAATGATGGCTTGTATCCGAACTCGAGTGCTTCGGATATAACGGAAGGGGAGGAGTCATACGGTACCGGCCGCGGGACTCGAGGAAGAACCTCTCTGATACTGGATTGTACAAAATGGTAGATAGATTCCTTGTTTTCGAATCGTACTTCACGCTTTGACGGATGGACATTAACATCAATTATCCCGGGGTCTATCGTGAGAAAGAGGAAAAAGACAGGATGCTTTTTTTGAGGAATCATTCCTTCATAGGCATTGTAGACAGCATGCGTAATAGAAGAGTCTCTGATTGGCCGTTTATTGATGAAGATAAACTGATAGGCCTTACTATTTCTCAAATTGCTCTCTTTTGCTACGAAAGAATTCATCGTTACATCTTCTGCTTGGGTATTAATCTCGATAAGCCCTTCAAGGAATTCATTTCCGTATATCTGCATAATCCTCTCCCTCAAGGAAGATGCGACAGGAGTATGCATGGGTTCATGGTTATCCGATACAAGGCTGAAACCGATTTCATAGTGAGAGAGTGCAGCTTCTGTGACTCTGTCAATAATATGGAATAGTTCTGTGTTATGTGCTTTCAGAAACTTCCTCCTTGCAGGGGTATTAAAAAAAAGATCTCTTACCTCTACCGTTGTTCCGACGGATGGAGAATCCTTGACCGCCTTTACCTCTCCACCATGTATTTCTACAGAGACACCCTGGTATGTACCCGGGGGTGCTGATACAAGTTTCACCTTTGTGACAGATGCAATAGATGGAAGGGCTTCACCTCTAAATCCCATTGTCCTGATATGAAAGAGGTCATCTTCGTTGTTGAGCTTACTCGTTGCATATCGTTCAAAACAGAGGAGGGCGTCTTCCCTATCCATACCCTTGCCGTTGTCTGAAACCTTAATAAGGCGTTTTCCACCGTAGAGAACCTCTACCCGTATATCAGTACTGCCAGCATCAATAGAATTCTCTATAAGTTCTTTTACGACAGAAGCAGGCCTTTCAATAACCTCACCTGCTGCAATCTTGTTCCTTAAAATGGGTGGAAGGACCTGAATCTGCGGCATCTTAACCTCATCTGAGATAGGTATCGTGTTTCAGTTCTTCTTTTCTTAAATTCTCTTTCTATGATATTCTAACATACGAAACCTTCATAAAGAATTCACGGAATAATTTTTTGCAAGAAGTCATATGAAGAAGAGGAAGAAACTGAGACCTGATTGGGATGAATACTTCATCGGCATTGCAAAGGCTGCCTCCACAAGGGCTACCTGCCTGAGAAGAAAGTATGGTGCTGTTATTACAAAGTACAACATTATTGTAAGTACGGGTTACAATGGTGCCCCTTCTGGGATGAAAGACTGTCTTGAGGTGGGTAAATGCACGAGGAAAGAACTCCAGATTCCTCACGGAGAGAGGTATGAGCTCTGCCACAGTGTGCATGCAGAGGCAAATGCTATCATCCGTGCCTCTGTCGATGAATTGAGGGGAGCAACAATGTACATAGCAGGAATTGATGTTGGAAGGAATGAATGTTGTGCTGAGCCCTGCATGATGTGTAAGAGGATGATACTGAACTCAAGGATAGTGAAGGTCGTTTACTCAGACGGGAACGAGAGATTTGTGGTTGTTGACCCCACAACATGGTTGAAGAAGAGGGTTTAGAAAGGAGAGATCATGAAGAATATTCTCGTGACCGGATGTGCCGGGTTTATTGGTTGGAAGGTTTCTGAACAATTGCTTTATGAGGGGATGAATGTTGTTGGTGTTGACAACCTCAATGATTATTATGATCCACGGCTGAAAGAATGGCGTCTCGCACAGTTAACGGCCAAGAGAGCAAAGGACAGGAATAATGCAGAATTCAATTTCCATCAGTGTGATATAGGCAATTTTGATTCAGTCAAAACAGTTTTTTCCAATCATGCCATTGATGCCGTCATCAATCTCGCTGCAAGAGCTGGGGTGCGGGCATCTGTGGAAGATCCCTGGGCTTATCTCGATACAAATACAAAGGGAACCTTAAATCTTCTCGAATGCTGTAAAGAAAACAGTGTGCCTAAATTTGTATTAGCATCAACCTCCAGCCTCTACGGTCTGAATGAAATGCCTTTCAGAGAGACAGATAAGACCGATGCTCCCTTAGCACCTTATTCTGCAACAAAAAAGGGGGCTGAAGTTCTCTGTTACAGCTACCATTATCTTTATGGCCTTGATGTATGCATCCCAAGATATTTTACGGTCTACGGTCCTGCAGGGAGGCCGGATATGAGCATTTTTATA
>JBGQMP010000101.1:0-5806 GCA_041500685.1 Thermodesulfovibrionia bacterium
CTTCGCAATGACAGTCACCCTCAAGATTGTAGAACATCTCTTAGTAGCTTCTCTGACACACCCTTATGTATCCTCACACTTCCTATTTTTTCGGGCAGGATGAACCTCAACTCCCCTGCAACAGCCTTTTTGTCAAGTTCCATAGATGAGAGGATATGTTCAATATCTATATCTGATGGCATCTCTGATGGGAGATCGTATGAGGCAATAAGAGCCTTTATTCTTAATGCCTTGTTATTATCAATGAAGTTGAGCATACTGGAAAGCCTTGCCTCAAGGCACATACCAATCGCAACTGCCTCTCCATGAAGGCATTTTCTGTATTCCGTAGCAGTTTCTATTGCATGGCCAATCGTATGTCCAAAATTCAAAATTGACCTTAACCCGGACTCTCTTTCATCCCTCGACACAACCTCTGCTTTTATCTCGCATGAGCGTTTAATGATATGCACCAATGCTTCGCTGTCACGATTCAGAATTTCGTTTCTCTTGGCTTCGAGGAAATCAAATAATTTCTCATCCCATATCACACCATACTTAATTGCCTCGGCGAGTCCTGCAAAGAATTCTCTTTTCTGCAGGGTCTTCAGTGTTTCCACATCAATCCAGACAAGTCTCGGCTGCCAGAATGTGCCTATCATATTCTTACCGAGTTTGTGGTTAACACCAGTTTTGCCTCCGACAGAACTGTCCACCTGGGCAAGTAATGTTGTCGGAACCTGGATATATGAAATCCCTCTCATGTAGGTTGATGCACCAAAACCTGTTATATCCCCTATTACTCCTCCTCCAAGGGCTACAAGAAAAGACGCCCTATCAAGTTTTGCCTTGAGGAGTTCATCATAAATATGCTCTACCCAGAGGAGATCTTTATATTGCTCTCCATCTGGTATCGTTACAGTCAAGACATCAAAGCCAGCTTTCTTTAACGAGTCCGCTACAACTCCGCCATACAATGAATACACCGTAGGGTTACTCACAATAGCAACCTTTGGACTCAGCCCAAAGGATTGGATGTAATCTCCTATATCGGTAAGGATGTTCCTTCCTATCAATATGTCGTAGCTTCTCTCCCCAAGTTCAACCTTTATTTTTTCCATCTTATACCTTCCATCTTCTTGATGAGTTTTTTAAACCTGACCTGAAAGGAGATAACCTTTGAGCGGATTTTTTTGACGATAGTCCAATAAAAATATTTCTAATATAAAGAGGCAAAAGCCTCGGAGTCCCGATCTTATCGGGACGAGAATAAGCGAAAAGGTTATCTCCTTTCAGTATCATTTATATCTTAACTGGTTAATAACACTTTCTAACTCTTAACTTTAACTTTTACTTTTACTTTTTCCATTATCTCCTCTGCAATTTGCAAAGGAGTCTTACCCTCGGTGTCTATCGCGATATCTGCCTTTTCATAAAAAGGTCTTCTAAAATCTAAAAGTTCCTTTATCCTTGCGAAAGGGTCTTCTACCTGAAGCAGAGGCCTGTTACTGCTACGGACCGTCCTTTTGAGAATTATCTCTGGTGTCGCCATAAGACAGACAATAACCCCCTGTTTTCTCAGGGCATCCATATTTCCCTGTTTTAATACTGCACCGCCACCTGTGGAGATGATAACATTTTTATGTTCTGATAGTTTCTGTATCATCTCTGTTTCTATTTCCCGAAACTTTGCCTCACCAAACTTTTTGAATATCTCATTGATAGTCATCTTCTGGGATTTTTCTATCTCCGTATCAACGTCAACGAGCTCCATATTGAGAAGCCTCGAGAGCTCTCTGCCTACTGCGGTCTTGCCTGTTCCCATAAAGCCGGTAAGGACAATGTTTTTCATGATAACGATATTGTATTAGTTACAATAAGGGAGGTCAATCTGTTATATTTAAATATGCCAAAGGTTCTTGTTGGAATGAGCGGGGGAGTTGACTCCTCTGTTGCTGCATATCTTCTCAAGGAGAAGGGATATGAAGTAGAAGGTCTCAGCCTCATCCTATGGGAAGAAAGGAGCAGGACAGATTTTAAAACCTGCTGTTCCCTTCAGGCGGTTGAGGAAGCATCAGAAACCGCACAGCATATCGGGATAACCCACAGCGTATTTGATGTACGAGATGATTTTATTGAAAAGGTGATCGAGCCTTTTGTGAATTCCTATACAACTGGCCTGACTCCTAACCCCTGCATATTATGCAATAAATTTATCAAGTTCCCTCTCCTTATGAAAGAGGCAGAAAAAAGAGGTGCCGAATATATAGCAACCGGCCATTATGCGCGGGTTGAAAAAAGTCAGAAGTCAGACAATGACGTAGTCCTTCTCAAAAAGGGAATTGACCCGAAAAAAGACCAGTCCTATGTCCTCTATATTTTGAGACCGGAGGAACTCAAGAAGATAATCCTTCCTCTCGGTGATTACAGGAAAGATGATGTCAGGGAGATCGCAAAAAAGCTTAGCCTTCCTGCAGCAAAGAGGGCTGAGAGCCAGGAAGTATGTTTTATTGAAGACAAAAACTATTTTAAATTTATCGAAAAACTTTCTCCTCTTGTCGGGAAACCAGGTCCTATCAAGGATACGACTGGGAAGGTAATAGGCACCCATAAAGGGATTCATACATATACGGTTGGCCAGAGAAAAAGACTGGGTATATCATCGAAAGAACCCCTTTATGTCGTAAAGATTGATGCCCTCAGAAACACCGTATATGTTGGTACTCAAGAGGATGCTAAGAAAAGGGATTTTTCCGTTGAAGACCTGAACTGGATTCTACCACCAGCTGAAAACTTTAAAGCTACTGTAAAGGTACGCTCCATGATGAAGGATGTACCAGCAAATGTTTTTTTAGGAACGAGTAAGGAGTTACGGGTTACGAGCAAAGAACAAGTTATGTACGCATCACGGATTACGCATCACTTATCAAGCGGAATTGTTCGGTTGGTCTTTGATGAGCCTCAGTGGGCCCCTGCATCAGGCCAGAGTGCAGTCTTCTACAATGGAGATACTGTAATCGGTGGAGGGGTAATTAAAATATTAGCCTGACGATATCTGGCACTATTTCAACCTTCACCGGAGTCTTGCCAAAATAATCACCATCAATCTGTATATGGGAGCTGCCTTTGACATCTATAGTGGTTGCCTTTACATATTCTACATCCCTGAATCTGAGATGTCTGCCCATAATGATACCGAAGACATACCTGAGGATATCTAAACGGTTTTTACCTTTAAAGAGGCAGACGTAAAAAACTGGATCCTGAAGTCTTGCATCAGGGGTAATCCTGTAATTACCACCGTATTTCGCTGCCTTACCTATGATTGCCATATATCCAGAAAAGGCTTTCCCATCAATATTGAAAAACAGCTCGTTGGGTTTGAATCTGGAAAGGGTTTTTATCCCACTATAAATATATGCACCTTTACCTGAGAACTTCTTCAGGGTCTCATTTACTCCAAGGACTGCCTCCCCATCAAAGCCAATGCCCGCCATAAGACAAAAATAACGGGTAACAAGTGAACCATGATGAGTAATAGTTATCTTACCGAGAGAGACGGTTTTGGAAGTGCTCTTTAAGGCCACCTCCAGTGCACTTTCAATATCCTCTGGTACACTGAGTTCCTTGGCAAGAACATTTGTGGTTCCAAAAGGCAGAATAGCCATCGGAACTTCTGATCCTGCAATCCCATTAATTACCTCATTGAATGTGCCGTCACCACCCGCTGCAATAATCAGAGAGGGTGATTCTTTTACCGCCTCTCTTGCAAGGCTCTCTGCGTGCCCCTTCTGCTCCGTGAAAAGTACCTCAACATTGTATCCCCTCGACTCCAAAAAATGAGATGCCTTAACGATCTTTCTGCCTGATGCCCTTTTTGCCGTTGGATTACATATAAGGATAATTGAGGATTTCATCAAATGGAATTATACCTTTACAGATAGAGACCCTTCCTATTATTACAGGCCTTCTTTCAAGATATTCTATAGTATCTCCAACATCTGTTTCTTCCTTCACAAAAAATGCCCTGCCTCCACTTCTGCTTCCCTTATCCTTGATATGAGGTATTCTTATATATCCGAAACTTTTAGCGGCTACATAACCTGTTGTGTAGTTTGGATCGTCAGACACACATAATTCAGCTAGCACATGCTTGCAGGATGAAACCTTTGATGCAAGGATCAGGGCTTCTTGAACAGTCTCGCTATTAATCCCATATCTTGAGAGCCTTGATGAAAGTTCTTTTGATGCTGACTTCGTAATCCCAAGTCGGGATACCCTTATCCCCCTTTTCCTTTCAGGCTCAAGACGTTTGCCCTTTTCGGCTGTAATGATGGCAGCACCTCTCAAACCGTCTCTTCTGATTAATTCAAAGGCCCTATCAATAGCCATCTTTGATATCCCTGATGACTGAAGCAACTGCCTCGCCAATTTTTTTCCTTCCCTCGGCCTGGTATTTTTAACTGTAGCTACAGGTAAAGCCGATATTGTTTTTGGCTCTTGCTTTATATCTTCTATGGTAATAATGATTTTATCAGCCTTGCCTCTGGGATGGGTCAATGCCCTTTCAATATATTGTTCAACAATTTCCTTAATCTCTGATTTCCTGTAAATCCCCTCTGCACCTGAGATGTGAATTTCAGGGGATTTTGAGTTTTTAGTTTTGTATTTCAAGTCTTGACTTTTCGCTTTTAACTGTTCACTTTTGACTGTTTTCGATGCCCTCATCCTTATGCTCCAGAGATTCTTCATGCCAAACTTGCTATCCCCTACCGTTATACAGCCTATACGAAAATTCAAAATGTTATTTTTGTCATTCAATAGTTGCATTCATTGAAAGAGTAAGTGCTTCACCTCAAGGTTGCAGCTTTGCTAACCGCAAAACGACCAGAGTCTGTTTCAGCTGTAAGTTGGATCATTATGCCCTTTGCATCGTTCTGCTTTGCCCCGCCAGTATCTGGTGCCATTTATCTATGGAGGTGGCATCTGTAAAAGAACTCTGGTCCTCTTTATATCCGTAACCTGACACTTTCCGGAAAGCTTTGTCAGGCTCTTGTGGCACTGGCAATACACTATAATTAGATCCATGAGGTTGGGAAAAAACGATGACAGTACCACCGGTATTAATGTATCCTCTCAACTTTTCGCTAAATTCGCTAAATTTGCTAAGAAGGTTAGGATTCCTTAACCCATATAACGCTCCAGAATTAATAATAAGAACAGGATGGTTTCTCATTTTTTCTAGTGAAAGGGATAGATTGACATAAGTGAACGGCTCTCCTATCTTCATGAGCAGTTTCTCCAAAGGGCCAAAAAGTTCATTGGGGAGTATTGCAACATCGGGTATCTCCCTAAATTCCTTTTTCTCTTTTGAGTCTAGACGGCGGAACTCTTCTGCAATTTCTTGCTTTCTGGCGTATATCTTTTTTAATACAGGATCCGTAACTTCTAATACTTGATCCAGATCATGTAAGATCGCCTCTTCAGCATCCACTTCAGGAAAGCTTGCATAATATTCCTCCTCCTGGCGGTCTAAATCATTAAATTCTTTTAGTAGTAGGTAAGTCCTCACTACGGCAGTTTTTTCCTTTTTTATGGCCAGCCTCATTAAGCGCTCTGCTGTGGTTGGAGTTACATCTGCGATTGATACGGCAGAAATACCCGAATAGTCTTCATCTGCAGAAAATTTTTTCTCCAGACCTTGATCAGATTTACTCGGGGCCGACTTCGGAGGCTGAATGGAATTTCCTGAAGAGGTGTTGGTTAAGTTTTTGCCACCTTCACCCCCGCAATCCCCACTATTTCTTGTAATAGTAATAATAAGAAA
>JBGQMP010000102.1:0-5765 GCA_041500685.1 Thermodesulfovibrionia bacterium
CTGCTATTATCCTGGCTATCAACGGTATCTCTTCCCCGCTAAGACTGTCTGGATAACCTTTACCGTCAAACCTTTCATGATGTCCCTTCACTCCTAACGCTACATCTCTCAGGTGTCTGAGATGGTTGAGTATCTCAGCGCCGTATTTTGTATGCCGAATCATTTCTTCGAGTTCATCAGGACTGAGTTTACCACTTTTATAAAGGACATTATCTTTCACACCAATCTTTCCGACATCATGGAGTATCGCCGCAAGCTCAAGGTTCTCAAGTTCTCTTTTGGATAGCCCCATAGCCTTTCCTATAGCAACACTATAGTCCATTACCCTCTTGGTATGCCCACCTGTATAAGAATCCCTTTTTTCGATCGCTTCTGCAAGTGCCATAGCCGTACAGTAAAATGCCTCTTTGAGTTCTTGATAGAGGTTCGCATTTTCTATTGCGATTGCAACCTGATCTGCCAGAGCTACAAGTGTCTCTTTATCCCCCTCATCAAAAAAATCATGCTTCTTATTAATTAGCTGGAGGGCTCCGATAACCTTTCCTTTCGACTTCAGAGGAACACATATCATATCCCTTGTCGCAAAGGTGCTCTTCTCATCAGCCGACCTAAAAAACCTATGGTCTGACTGCACGTTGTGGATAATTAAGGGTTCTTCCGTTTCCACTACCCATCCAGCAATCCCCTCTCCTTTTTTAAGTCTAATCTCTTTTAATTCTTCCCCTTTTCCCCCAAGGGCGACCTCGAAGAACAGTTCCCCTGTGCTCTGATCAATGAGGAGAAGGCTACCTGCCTCTGCATCCAGAAGACGTGTGGCTGCATCAATCGCACGCTTCTTAATCTCCATGGTATTAAGGGTTGAATTGATAATGGAGGAGAGTTCTATCAAGGTATTCAGCTGCTGTAACTTTTTCTTAAGCTTGTCGTTCATTGTATCGCCTCCCTGAGACTGATAACATATCTCTTCAGATCATCACGGGATTCATAAAGCCTTTTTACGATGGCACTGCCAACTATCACGCCATCAGATATTTTTGAGACTGCCGATGCCTCTTCAGGTGTAGAAACACCGAAACCAACAGCGATTGGTTTGTCCGTGCACTTTCTAATTTCTGATACTAATTTATCGAGAGAGCCATCAAGGGAAAGCCTGCTTCCTGTTATTCCTGTTACCGAGACATAGTATATAAAGCCCCTCGATGCCTTTGCCACCTTCTTTATTCTGTCCGGAGTCGAAGTTGGTGCAAGAAGAAATATAGTGTCGAGGGAAGCCTTTCTTGAAGAACGTATTAAACCCCCTGCCTCATCAGGTGGAAGGTCAGGAACAATTACACCATCAACTCCAGCATCCTTTGCATCCCTTACAAAATTTCCCTCCCCGTATTTAAATACAGGGTTGTAATAGGTCATAAGGACAATAGGTATCTGTGTGCTTTGCCTCAAGTCCCTTACAAAAGTTATCACCTTTTTCAAGGTAACAGCTGCTTTTAATGCCCTCTCCGATGCCCTCTGGATTATTGGACCATCAGCAAGGGGGTCTGTAAAAGGCACACCCAATTCGACAATATCAGACCCACACTCCTCAAGCATCTGTACTATATCTTTTGTATTTTCTAAGGACGGATCCCCAGCCATGATATAAGGAATGAATGCCTTCTTCTTTTTTTTCATGAGCTCCCTAAACTTTTCTTCTATCCTTGAAATCACAGTTCTATTCCTTTAATCCTGGCCACGTATTGGACATCCTTGTCACCGCGTCCTGAAAGGTTTATGATGATAATTTCTTTTTGAGAAAGTTTAGGTGCAAGTTTCACGACTTCTGCAAGGGCATGAGCAGACTCAAGTGCAGGGGTAATACCCTCTGTTCTTGATAAGAGCTCAAAGGCAGCCAAGGCTTCATCATCTGTAGCATAGGTATACTGGATAATTCCTTTATCTCTCAGATAAGGATGTTCTGGACCTATGGATGCATAATCAAGGCCCGCCGAAACAGAATGAGTTCCGAGGACATTTCCGTCATCATCCTGCAGGAGATAACTTTTACATCCCTGCAATACACCAAGAGAGCCACCTGCAAAACGTGCAGCATGTTTTCCTGTTTCTATTCCTTCACCGCCTGCCTCAACGCCAATCATTTTTATTCCTTCCTTCAGAAAGGCATAAAAGAGTCCAATAGCGTTACTTCCGCCACCAACACAGGCCATTAGATAATCAGGAAGTCTCCCCTCGGCATCGAGTATCTGTTTCCTTGTCTCCTTCCCTATAACTGACTGAAAGTCTCTGACCATAACAGGAAAGGGATGAGGTCCGAATACTGTTCCTAAGATATAATGTGTTGTCCTGACATTCGTAGTCCAGTCCCGCAAAGCTTCATTAATTGCGTCCTTTAATGTCTGTGAGCCAACAGGTACCTCGGTAACCTTTGCCCCAAGGAGCCTCATCCTGAATACATTCAGGGCCTGTCTTTTCATATCTTCTGTGCCCATATAGATTTCGCACTCGAGGCCAACGAGGGCTGCACCTGTTGCAGTTGCCACTCCATGCTGCCCTGCACCTGTTTCAGCAATCACTCTTTTTTTGCCCATCTTTTTTGCAAGTAATACCTGGCCAATGGCATTGTTTATCTTATGTGCACCTGTATGTGCAAGGTCTTCGCGCTTCAGATATATCTTTGCACCACCGAGGTATTCTGTGAAACGTCGGGCAAAATAAAGGGGCGTTGGTCTTCCTATGTAAGTCTTCTGGAGATGGCTAAGCTCTTTCTGGAATTCCTTGTCTTTTTTCGATTGAAAAAATGCCTCTTCAAGTTCTTTGAGAGCAGGCATGAGGGTCTCGGGGACAAACCTTCCACCATAAATACCAAAATAGCCCTTTTTATTAGGTAATCTTTTTATACAGTCCTCTCCTCTCTGGAAGACTATTATAGCGTATATCTTTTAAAATCTCTTTATGACTTACACGGAGTTTTTGCTGTTTAGTATTTCCTTATCTATATATTCGGAGATCCCTACCTGATCTCTTTTTTCTCTCCTGAGCGAAAGCAATCTTTCGGCACACACTTCAGCCTTTTCATAGCCAGCCTTCCTCGCATCCTCAATAAGTCCCCAGTCCCCTGACTCAACAAAACCCTCAAAGGCATTAACGATCTCGTGGAAAAGAGGTCTCCTGTAACCTCCGAGGAATACGATGTAAAAACCCAGGGACCCTTCTTTTCGGTTTTCTATAATGTGTCTGATCATACCACCCTCAGCAGTATCTGAAAGCAGGTCTTTAACCCCCCGGGCAAAAACTTCAATCTTAGTACCTGAAAAGTCAATTAGCAGACCCTCCCATTCATCGCCAAGTCTTGTCGCCTCAAACGCCTCACCCAACTCATGGTAGATGTATGTTTCAACTTCAGCGGAGGCAACCTGAAACATCTGCCTGTACAAATCCTCTGATGGCTCATCCTCAGGTTTAATGCCGTACCTCGAAAATGCAAATGCAAGAGAGCCCTTTGGGCCTTTTAGTCTCATTTCCTCAAATTTTTCCCAGAGAAGTTGCCTCGTGGTATCCACCCTCGCAAAGATCACCCCATCCTGTAATGTGGCAGGATAATGTGCTAGGTCTCTTGCATATTCATGCCCTGCAATATAAACAACATGGCCTTCAACTTTTTTCTTGGAGAGGAGGTCTGCGAGGAAAAAAGAGGGCTTCATATGAATCCCATAGCCAGCACCGTAAAGAAGGTTTTCTTTCTCCAGTGCCGCATTTATTCTCTCCACTTCAAAAGGGCCATAGACTTGTTCTCCAGTGTTAATGTCTTCGAAGCCTTTACCTTCGAGCTTCTGCCAAAGGTTTTCCCTCTCTGATATCCACTCAGAAATCTCTTCCTGGTTTATTCTTTCCCAGGGTCTTAACCCTTTTTCACTACGATAGAGCTCTCTGAGTCTCAGGAGAAGACCACATAAAGAATAGTACCCCCAATATTTTGCATCAGAAATATTGCAGTTTCTCTTCACACTGGAGAGGAGAGTCTTTAGATCTATCAATGTTTTCCTCCAACAAATATTGTATCAGAAGAATGGATGAATGAGTACTTCATTGAACGACTCGTGCAGATTGGTATATTGTAAACTATGAAAAAAATAAAGCTCCTTCTCGAATATGATGGTACAGCCTACCAGGGATGGCAGATCCAGAAGAGAGGGCTCACCATACAGGGAATCCTTGAGGAGAGAATAGTAAAAATAACGGGCTGCCTGCCGAGGGTTATTGGAGCAAGCAGAACCGATGCAGGAGTACATGCCCTCGGACAAGTGGCAGTGTTCAGGACAGAATCAAAACTCAACCCGGAAATAATCAAAAGGGCATTGAATGCCTTGCTCCCTGAGGACATCAGGATTCTCGATGTGTCTGAGGTTGACGACTCCTTTAATCCAAGATACGACGCCAAGAGAAAAAGCTACTTTTATATCATTTCAAACCAGAGAGAATCCTCGGCATTTGTTTACAGATATGCATGGACAGTCAAGCAGCCACTTGAGGTTACATCCATGATGGAAGCAGCACAGATTCTCATTGGAAAGCATGATTTTTCTTCTTTTATGGGAACTGGCAGTAGCACAAAGAGCCCTATTAGGGAAATCTTCTCTTTACGTATAGAAAGGTTAGACGAAATGGATTTCATGACTGCACGCATGAAAGGTGATTCCATAAAGATAAGAATAGAGGCAGATGGTTTTCTCAGGCATATGGCAAGAAATATCGTGGGTACTCTTATTGAAATAGGAAGGGGAAGAATACCAGCGTATCGTATGGATGAGATTTTGAGGTCCCGTGACAGGAGGCTTGCCGGGCCGAGTGCTCCACCACATGGCCTTTTTCTTGAAAGGATTGTTTACTGAACAATGGACTCATCTAAAAAGTAGTCGATAGTATTTGGATGTGCTCTTTTGTAACACGTCATCGTTCCGTTGGGAGTGAAAAATAAAACGTTGCCCCTTCATTCTCCTTTCCCTCAGCCCATACCCTACCACCATGTCGGTTAATGATACGTTTCACGGTAGCTAAACCAATGCCCATCCCTTCAAATTCCTCCCCGCTGTGTAACCGTTGGAAAGCACCAAAGAGTTTATCTATATACTGCATATCAAAACCAATACCATTATCCCTGACATAGTAAACATTCTCTGAATCCTTAGCGTATCCGCCAACTTCAATCATTGCAGCCTCTCTGGATCGTGTAAACTTGATAGCATTGGCTATGAGATGAAAAAAGACCTGACGTATCATTCCCTCATCCCCACGGGCAGGAGGAAGCGGTTTCAGGTTAACCTCTAGGTTTCCATCAGTGGTCTCGATTTCACGGGACACTTTTTGTATCAGTGTATCCATATCTATGTCTGACAGTTCAATATCCTTTCGACCTATGCGGGAGAGGGCAAGAAGATCATCAATAAGTTCTGCCATTTTGTACGTATTTCCCTGAATGACGTGCAGAAGGCGTTTACCTTCATCGTCAAGTTTATCTAAATACTCCTCAAGGAATATCCGGGAGAAACCATTAATTGCTCGGAGTGGTGCACGCAGGTCGTGGGAGACAGAATAACAGAAGGACTCCAGTTCCTGGTTGGTTGCCTCAAGCTGTGCAGTGCGCTGATGAACACGTTGTTCAAGTCCTTCATTGAGTCTGCGAATTTCCGCTTCCGCCTGTTTGCGCTCTCCTATTTCATCCCTCAGCAACTTGTTTGTTGATACCAGTTCTTCGGTGCGTTCCTTCACCC
>JBGQMP010000103.1:0-5741 GCA_041500685.1 Thermodesulfovibrionia bacterium
AGTGTAGTGTCTCTAACAAATCTTTACAGTTATTTTATTTCGTCATTCCCGTGTAAACGGGTCACCTCAGCGACTCGCCGAGGCGAGAATCCAGTATCAATAGTTCTGGATTCCTGCTTTCGCAGGAATGACAGTTATGTAAAGGCATTACTGTTACACTACACTAGCTCGTCTATGTATCTCAGAGAGATTGGATTTGGGTTTAAGAATTCTAACACATTTACCCCTTTCGAAAAAATGCTTTATAAAAATTCATTGCCCTCCCTATATATTCTTCATATATTCTTTCTGTTTCTTTCATTATGGAGTTTATCTCGGGGATGTCTCCAAACCATTCAAGGAGCATATCCTTTGTGACCTCTATATGAAACTGAAATCCATAAAATTTATCCCCGTATCTAAAGGCCTGGTTTTTATAGCGCTCTGAACTTGCTAATAATACAGCGCCAAGGGGTAGATCAAAGGTATCACCATGCCAGTGGAAGACCTTAAACTTCCTCCAGAAATCTCCGACGCGGGGATGAATTGCAAGCTTTCTCATGAGAGGGTCTTTTAAGCCATCTCCGGTGAGTTCTATGCTGTACCATCCTATTTCCTTTTCAGGGCCTAGATAAACCTCTGAGCCAAGACAGTAAGCAACCATCTGAGCACCGAGACATACTCCAAGAATCTTCATACCCCTGTTTATCGCTTCCCGTATGAGACGTGATCCAATCCTGAGATGAGGGTATCTCTCCATTTCATTTACGCCCATAGGTCCACCCATGACCACAAGGGTATCAAAATCATCTAAAGGAGGTGGTATTTCTCCGGAAGAAAGATCTGCAATACTGGAAGAAATATCCTCTTTCCTCAGGAAATCTCCTATTGTTCCCGGGCCCTCAGTTTGATAGTTTTTGATTATTAAAACCGCCACTTTTGGATACAATTAAGTTTACAGTATTGTTATAGGTATATCATAAATCACCAAAGTATTTCTGTTAAACCTTCTCCTGATATAACCACAATGAGCAGTTGTCATTCAGAGTCCGCCGAGGCGGACGAGGAATCTCGTTTTGAGTGACTGAGATTGCTTTGTCGCTTCGCTCTCGCAACGACATTTTAGTATACCTTATAGGACCAAGATAAAATGTGAATTTCCCTCGCGATAGCCTCAGTTTATTTTCTTTCCTTTCCTTTCCTTTCCTTTCCTTTCCTCTCACCTCCTGTCATAAAAAATAAGTAGGTTAATCCGCCAGAGGCGGATTAAAAAGAATATCCACTTTCTCCGTGCTGGGATATATCGAGGCCACTCACCTCTGATTCTTCGTCAACCCTCAATCCGAGGATTTTATCAATGGCCTTTAATATAATCGCAGTCATGATGAACGAATAAGCTGCTGTGATGAGTATGGCAAGCATCTGGGAGATCAGCAATTTATGATTACCAAAAAATAAGCCATTTTCCCCTGCAGGATTAATAAGTGTTTGGGCAAAGAGTCCTGTGGCAAAGGTTCCTAAAAATCCGCCGACACCGTGAACCCCAAATGCATCAAGGGAATCATCATATCCAAGTCTGCTTTTCATATTCAGGGCAGCATAGCATACAGCTCCTGCTGCCAAGCCTATGATTAATGCAGACATGGGGCCTACAAACCCGGAGGCCGGAGTGATCGTTGCAAGTCCGGCAATAGAACCTGTTGCAGCACCAAACATTGTTGGCTTACCCCTGTGCAACCACTCAATAATCACCCATATCAAAGTCGCGGCCACTGCCGATGTATGAGTAGCTACAAAAGCCATGGTGCTTAATGTTCCAGCGGAAAGGGCACTCCCTGCGTTAAAACCAAACCATCCGAACCAGAGAAGCCCTGCACCAAGTACAGTCATGGGAAGGTTGTGTGGATATATCGCCTCCTGTAAATAGCCTTTTCTCTTGCCAATAATTAATGCAGCGGCGAGTGCAGAAATTCCCGATATAAGATGCACCACAATACCGCCTGCAAAATCTAATGTGCCCATTTCTTTAAGCCATCCGCCAGCACCCCATACCCAATGAGCTACAGGATCATAGACTAATGTTGACCATAAGAGCGTGAAAAGAAGGTATGACGAGAATTTCATTCTTTCTGCAAAGGCACCGGTAATCAATGCTGGTGTAATAACAGCAAACATGGCCTGATACATCATAAACGCAATATGAGGGATTGTCGGGGCGTAATCTGGATTGGGCTCAATTCCCACCCCTTGTAAACCTACCCAATCAAGACTTCCAATTATTCCGTTTACATCCGGACCGAAAGAAAGACTATAACCGATCAATATCCACTGCACACTGATAATCGCAATAGCAATAAAATTTTGCATGATCGTTCCGAGCACGTTTTTTCCTCTCACCATTCCTCCGTAAAAGAGTGCAAGTCCAAATGTCATTAACATCACAAGTGCGGTAGAGATTAAAATCCACGCTGTGTCACCTGAGTCAATCTTTGACGAAGTCGTTAAAGCTGCTTCTGCCGTTTGAGGAGACTGTCCTTTACCAAAAACAACTACGGGCGTGCAAAGAAATACAAAGATGAGTAAAATGCCAAGTAATTTTCCCATGCTCCCTTCCTTCTTTTCTTATTTATATTGCTGCTTCTCCTTTTTCTCCAGTCCTTATTCTTATGACATCCTCAAGGGAGAAAATGAATATCTTTCCATCACCAATAGTTCCGGTTTTTGCCTTTTCAATAATGGTGGATATAACTGTATCTATTATGGAATCAGGTACAACCACCTCTATTTTTATTTTGGGTAGAAAGTTTACCTCATATTCTGTTCCTCTATATACTTCTACATGCCCTTTCTGTCTCCCGAAACCCTTTACCTCCGTAACAGTCATCCCCTTTATGCCAATTGCATTTAATGCACTCTTTACCTCATCGAGTTTGAAGGGTTTTATTATTGCTTCTACTTTTCTCATGGTTCCTCCTTTTTATAGTTATTAGTGAATAGTGAACGGTTGCCAGAAACTCTTCACAGTTTAGAAGCCATATGCCTTTTCTCCGTGCTGGCTTTCATCAAGTCCATTAATTTCGTGTTCAGCTTCAACTCTAAGACCGATAAATGTCTTGAGGAGCATAAAGATGATAAAAGTGACCACAGCACTATAAAGCATTGTTGTGCCAACAGCTATGAGCTGGATAAAGAGTTGCCCTGGATTTCCAAAGAGAAGACCATTACCAACTTCATTGATCGACGGGTCTGCAAATACCCCGGTGAGAATTGCACCTAAAGTTCCACCTACGCCATGAATGCCAAAGGCATCAAGGGAATCATCATAGCCAAGCTTTGCTTTGACGCTTGCGACTGCAAAATAGGGAATTATACCGGCAAGGATTCCTATAATAAGAGCACCTTTGATATTCACAAATCCTGCAGCAGGTGTTATAGCTACAAGTCCTGCAACTGCACCTGAAGCGAGACCTAACACTGTTGGTTTTTTCGTATGTATCCATTCAGTGAACATCCATGATATTGCAGCGAGGGCAGCTGCTGTGTTCGTATTGATAAAAGCTACTCCTGCAAGTCCGTTCGCAGCTACTGCTGAACCTGCATTAAATCCAAACCATCCAAACCACAGAAGACCAGCACCGGTGACAACGAGGGTCAAATTGCTGGGCTTGAGGGTTGCTTCATGTCTTTTGCCAAGAACTAATGCACCCACAAGGGCTGCAATACCTGCATTGACATGCACTACTGTTCCACCTGCAAAGTCCAGTGCTCCTAATTTTGCAAGAAAACCACCACCCCATACCCAATGGGCTATAGGAACATATACAAAGGTCATCCACAGGATTGAGAAGAGTACCCATGCTGAGAATTTCATCCTCTCAATATATGCACCACTTGCAAGGGCAACAGTTATGGCTGCAAACGTAAGCTGGTAGACAACATATACATTCTCAGGGATCGTCTTTGCGAGGTCATTGATACTGTTGGTTCCAACCCCTGAAAGAAGCAGCTTTTCTGCACTTCCAATGATCCCACCGATATCTGTTCCAAAGGCAAAAGAGAATCCGTACAGTACCCACAGAAAACTCACAATACAATACGTCACGAAGGACATTGCCATGGTGTTGAGACTATCTTTGCATTTTGCCAACCCGCCGTAGAACAGGGCTAGGCCAGGAAGTGTCATGAGCATGACAAATGCAGTAGCGACTATCATCCATGCCGTATCCCCTGTGTCAATCTTTGATGCTACCGATGCTGAAACCTCTGTTTGGGTAGGGGGAACTGCCTGTTGTTCCTCAGCAAACAATATCCCTGCAAAAATCAGTAAACCCATTATTACGGATATGCTTAAAAATCTTTTCATTTCATTCCTCTACATTTTGATGCGTTGTATTTACCTTATGGTTACCATGTGTACATTACCCCGAGGGCAATAGTATCCTGTGTTTTCTCATTCCCGGAATCGAATACCTTTTTATCCGACCAGTCATGCCTGTATTCAGGCCTAATGATCAGCCCTTGAGCCAACCTGATTTCAGGTGTGATAGTTATCTCTCTTAAAGCCTGTGCTGTACCTGTTCTCACGCCATCCTGGTCTTTAAAATATTCAGCCCTCAGAGATAGACTAAACATGCCAGTAAAGTCATACTTCATAATGCCGGCGATGCCATACCATTTTGCATCATTGCCATCAGGAACAGAGTCTTTCTCTGTTCCATAATCTGTATTCAGTATCAGGGCTAAGTTCTTTACAGGCTTAATGGTTCCAACCCAATCAAAGAGAAACCTGTTGTCTGAATTGTTATTATCCTTTTCAGGTCCATACGTGAAGTTGAAATTCATCGAGAGCTGTTCCATTGGTCTATAACCTACACTGAGTCCAAATGTTTTTCCTTTGTTGTTATCATCTGTATTATCCCAGCCATTCACGATATAAATATTTCCACTTAAGGCATCGGAAAAGGGATAACCTATCATTAATCCTGTGTGTGTAAAAGGTATTGCATAGTTAAAAAGTAGTGAACGGGAATAATTGGGACTATCCCTTGCCTCAATGACCTCAGCACCATGGTAAGTAACAAATTTACCAAAACGGAACTTCAGACCTTTCCCGAAAGATGCGAGGTACTCAATATATGCCTCAGTGAGATCAAAGACATCATCGGCATCACCAAGACCTCTTGAATGGATAAACTTTGCTGTCTCACCTGCTGAGAGTTTTAGCTTAAAGCCCACACCATTCATGGGAGCATCTTTGACAAATACTAACTGGGCAAGGTCAAATGTGAAGCTATTTGCCTTGTGGTCAAAAACCCTGAACTCGTTTTCCTGCGAATCAGGATTCTCAAAGTTATAGGTATAGCCGCCCTGCAGATAGATGCTCAAGCCAAGGACCTTCTTTATGTCCTCTACAGTCATACTGCCTGCTTTCTTCTCCTCAGCCCTTGCATTTACAACAAAGACAAAAATGAAAAGAAACAATAAGCTAAATCTGGACCCTCTTATTTTCATCTCTCTTTCTTAGCCTTCTTTATCCCGTACTTTTTCATCTTGTAGCCAATCATCCTCTCGGTTATACCGAGCCTTTTCGCTGCTCTTGTTATAATCCAGATAGACTCTCTCAGGGCATTCACTATTTCCTCCCTTTCCATTCCCTTTACCTTATCTTTCAGAGAATGCATCATGGACCAATCATTTATATCGCCAAAACCATGCCAAGTATAAATTGTTGATTTTTAAGGAGTTTAAATCAAAGAGGATGC
>JBGQMP010000104.1:0-5729 GCA_041500685.1 Thermodesulfovibrionia bacterium
CAAAGAGGAGTTTGATCGCTCTCAGGTCTGGTATGATTTTGCTCTTGTAGAGCAATGACTTCGGCACCTTACCGACCATGATTACCTCTTTTATCTTTTGCTCTGTCAGGGTGCCTATTATCTCGCCGAATTTGCCAACATTTACCCATTTTATCTCATCAACATAGGAAGACAGCGATCTATCAGCGAGGGGTTCAAGGGCAATAGCAAAGACAGTATATCCCTGAGCACGTGCCTCTGAAGCGATAGCACTTGGGAGCTCTCCCATTCCAGAAATCAAACCCAATTTCTTCATAGGAAACTCTTTCTTATCTGCAGATGCCTCTTTTGTTTTTCTGTATGAACTCGATGAGATGCTTTATTTCATCGGTGTATGGGAGATCTTCTTGTATTTTCTTTATTGCATCTTTTAATGTCTTCTTCTCCCTGAAGAGAATCTTATATGCCTTTTTGAGGTCATTCGTTATTGAATCAGAGAAGCCATGACGCTTTAGCCCGATCGTATTCAGGCCGAAGAGCTTTGCTCTTGCTCCTGAGGCTATGGTGTAAGGTGGTATATCCTGTCCTACCCCACTGAATCCACCAACCATTGCATAAGCACCAATCCTTGTGAACTGGTGTATTGCAGTCAGTCCACCTATCACTGCATAATCTTCAACCACTACGTGTCCTCCAAGGGTCGCAGCGTTTGCCATGATAATCTGACTTCCTATTTTGCAGTCATGGGCGATATGGACATAGGCCATGAGAAAATTATTATCTCCAATTGTTGTTACACCATCTCCACCAACAGATGCCCTATGGATTGTTATGTATTCTCGTACTATATTATTGTTCCCAATAGTCAGGCCTGTTTTTTCTCCCTTATATTTCACGTCCTGTGGTGGGAGACCGATGCTCGTGAAGGGATATACTATGCAGTTTTCGCCTATCTCTGTATCTCCTTCAATGATCACATTCGAAGACAACTTTGTGTCCTTTTTAATATGGACACCCTCACCGATAATGCAGAAGGCACCAATAACGACGTCTTCTTCTATTTCTGCTTTCGGGTTTACGATTGCGGTAGGATGAATTTCTTTTTTCATAAATTCAAATCTCTCTATCGGCGACCATGGCAGTGAATTCAGCCTCAGCAGCCACCTTTTCTCCAACAAGTGCACTTCCTGAGAACCTCCATACGTTTCCTCTTTGCTGAAGGATATGTATCTCTAATCTGAGCTGGTCTCCCGGGACGACAGGTCTTCTGAATTTTGCCTTTTCGATACTCATGAAATAAATGGACTTCCCTACCGTTGCCCCTGAACGGAAAGCCAGTAAGCCTGCTACCTGTGCCATTGCCTCTATTATCAAGACCCCAGGCATTATGGGTTGCCCGGGAAAATGTCCCTGAAAAAACTCTTCATTGACAGTCACATTTTTTATCCCGATAGCTTTTACTCCTGGTTCTATCTCTACAATCCTGTCTACGAAAAGAAAGGGATACCTATGAGGTAAAAATTTTTGTATCTCCTTGATATCCATCATTGAGGATAATCCCTCCTTTCGAGTTCCTTGAGCTTTTCTTCGAGTTCTTTTATCTTCTTATGAAGTTCAGGAAGTTTTGCGAATATGACCTGCGCCTTTAACCATTCCCTATGAGGCATTATGGGGGAACCAGAGTAAACTCCTTTTGAGACATTCCCCATGACGCCTGACTGGGCGCCAATCATCGTCCCAGACTCTATCTTTGCATGATCAGTGATTCCAATCTGACCAGCCAAGGTAACAAAATCACCTATATCAGTGCTACCTCCAATTCCAACCTGGGCAATGATAATCGAGTTCTTACCAATTGTTACATTATGTGCAATCTGGACAAGGTTGTCTATTTTCGTGCCCTCACCGATTACGGTATTCCCTGTTGTTGCCCGATCAACAGAGACATTTGAACCTATCTCAACATCATCTTCAATAATAACACCACCTACCTGGGGAATTTTATGATGTCTGCCTTCTTCAAACACATAACCAAAACCGTCATAGCCTATTACTGAGCTAGAATGTATCATGACCCTGTTACCGATTTTTACGCTCTCTCGGAGAACTACATTCGGATAGATGATGCAGTCTTTACCTATTGAAGTATTGTGGCCGACGAAGACATACGGGTAAATAATAGTTCTGTCATCGATGGTGACGTCATCTGATATATAGGAAAAGGGAAAGATTGAGACATCTTTTCCAAGTGTTGCCTTATCAGATACAATCGCATCCTTGCTTATCCCTATTGGTTTTTGTGGTTTCGTATAGAAATGTCCGAGGAGTTTTGCAAAAGCGAGGTGAGGGTTTGAAACCTTTAATTGCGTTATATGAAGACCGTCTATCACTTCTTTCACCATCACGCATGACGCCCTGCATCCCGGGAGGTATTTTCTGTAGCTATATGCTAAGAGAAAAGTAATGTCCCCCTCTTGAGCACTGTTTATCCCTGATACACCTGTGATTTCGATGTCATCCGCCTTAGGCGGACCGATAACCTCGCCATTCAGGAGGGATGCAATTTCTCGAAGTTTCACTATTTCTTTGGGTTAGACTTTAACTGGTTATACTTTTTTATGACGGTATCGGTAATATCACTGTCCTTCTTAAAGTAAAGGACTACGCCCCCGGCCTTTTCTAATATGAGGGTGTATCCCTCTTCCTCTCCCAACTTCTCTACTATTTGACGGATCTCTTTTATGATCTCATCCGTGAATCCCAGTTCTTTCTTTTTTACCTCGGCCTGTGAGTCCTGGACAAGTCGTTGGTATTCCCTGAGTATTTTTTCGAGTTCTTCCTCTTTGCTTTTCTTTGCCTCTGCCGAGAGCACGGAGGCTTGTTTTTCCAGATCGCCTTTTAATTTTTCTATGACCTTACCTTTCTCATCAATGACTAACTGTTTTGATTTTACGAGAGATTCAAGATCAGTTTTAGCCTTTTTCCCCGATTCGGATTCATTCAAGACCTTCTGGAAATCGATATACCCTATCTTCATTGTATCAAGGGCAAAGAGGGAAGTTGGCATGAGAAGCATGGTAAACAATAATAAAAGAAACACCTTTTTCATCTATTTTTCCTCCTTTATCCTTTTTTAAAAGAATGTCCCAAACGTAAATTCAATTCTGCTGGCTTTTTCATCTCGTTTCCTATTAAGATTGTAACCCCATTCAACCCTGATGGGTCCCATCGGTGAAATCCATCGTATGCCTGCTCCAGTGGTATACCTGAGACTCCCGAATTTATCGAATGACTCATAGGAATTTCCTGTATCGAAAAAGACTACACCTTTTAACCTTAGTTCACTGACGAGGGGAAAGATATATTCTGCATTGAAGATTAATTCTGTAGTTCCTCCTATTGGGTCTCCTGTATTTGGATCTCTCGGTCCGGCCTCACCCCAACCTAATCCCCTTATCGTGTATATCCCACCAATATAGAATCTCTCGTAAAGGGGCAATTCCGCACCCCAGATTCCGGTGGCATACCCAAACCTCCCTCTGAGCATGAATGTTGTCTTTCCAAGCGGGAAAAACCAGGCAGAGTCGAGTTCGCTCTTTACAAACTTGTTAGTTCCTCCAATCCCTGCATAGGTTAGGTAGATGGAATTTCTTGAACCCCTTGACGGGTCAAGATAGTTGTCCCTTGAGTCTCTTACCAAGAAAGGAGTAATACGGCTGGTTGTACTTGTGCCTTCCTGTTCTTTTATAACAATAGAAGCATCTTTAGATACGTTATAAATTGTTGCATCCTCAAAATTATATTCAACTTCACCCTTCACATATTCTGAAAAATCCTTACCAAAGGAAAATCCGAATCCTGTTGCCTTTTTTGAGTATCCAATATAGTCCCTTGTCATTTTGTAAATGCTTGTAGAAAATAAGATGGGCTTATCCATAAACCAGGGATCCCTGAAATTGATTTCATAGTATGTGGTTCTTCCGCCGATTTCTGCTCTTATTTTTAATAACTGTCCTTTCCCGAAGAGGTTGCCCTGTGTTAGGTCTACCATTCCAATGAGTTTATCAACAGAGCTATAACCACCCCCGATGCTTAACATGCCTGTAGGACGTTCTTTTACTTTGATATCCAGGTCTACCAGTTTTTCCTCAGGCTGTGGTTTCGGGATTATGTCTACGGTCTCGAAGAAGTTAAGGTTGTTGATCCTTTCATAACTTCTCTTTAACAGCTTGCTGTTGAAGATATCACCCTCATCAAGCCTTACCTCCCTTCTGATTACTTTATCTCTGGTTTTAACATTTCCTGAAATCTCGATTTTGCCAATCTTGTACTTATTGCCCTCGTCAATCTTCAGGAGTACATCTACAAGTTTTTTGTTTTCATCGGGTATCAGGTCAGGATTTATTGTTGCAATGGCATATCCATTTTCTGAGTACAGCTCAGATATCGAGAGTATGTCGCTTCTAAGACGCTCTTTGCTGAAAGGCGTGTTCGGTAGCAGGGTAATTCTTTTCTTTATTACATCATCGCCAAAGACCTTGTTACCAGAGAATTTCACAGAGGAGATGCTAAATTGGGGGCCTTCTGAGATCGGGATTGTTATAATCATTCCTTTTTTATCGGATGTAAGTTTAATTCTTGGTTCTCCGATAGCTAGTTTGATGTAACCATTGTTGAAATAAAGGTCTCTTATCTTTTCTAGATCTGAGTCCATTCGATCTTTTTTATAATAACCAGAAGAAGTGATAAAAGAGAGAAGCCACCACTCCTTCGTATCCATAACCTTTTTAATGTTTTTCGTGGAGATGGCTTTATTACCCTCTGTAAGTATTTTATCTATCTTTATTTTTGGGCCTTCCTCTATCTGATAGGTCAAGCTGACTTCTTCTGGGCTGATTCTTTTCAGGATGGGGACAATACTTGAAAGCCAGTATCCTTCCTCTTCATAAAAGGCTCTGAGCCTGCTCGTATTATCCTGTATCAAAACAGCATCAGCAATAGAGCCGGTTGTTATGGTAATCTTTTCCTTTAGCTTGGCATCATCAAATTTTGTGTTGCCTTGAAATTCGATTCTTACAATAGTGGGTTTTTCTTTGACTACATAGATGAGTTTTATACCACCCTCAAATGGTTCAATCTCTGCCCTTGCATCTTCAAAATATCCCATCTTGAAGATATTCTTAATGTCCTCGTTAACCTTTTCTTGAGATATCGACTCGCCTAATCTTTGGGTGATCTTAGACTTTACTGCACTCTCTTCAATTCTTCTGAGTCCCCTTATTTCTATCGAGTTAACAATTGGGAGTTCCTGGGCATAAACAGACCATGAGGTCAAGATGATACATATCACTGTGAAAAACTTCAGGGGAATTCTTACCGCCTTTTTGCCTTCCATTTTTGAATAAGTAGTATAGCATTCATGAGAGTAGGAATGTAAACAGAAATTATGAGAATTGAGGTTTACATTTAGGGCAAAGTACAAGCATCTTGGCTGTAAATATATTTTGCTCATGATGCTTTTTTGATTCATCTAAAAGATTAATCGCTTGGCCTTCTGCTTCAAAAAGAGTACCTACCTTTGGGTGCTCTCATTAGGGGTGGCAACCTGACCGTTTCGTTAATATACCCGCTTAGGGAATTGTTCAGTTTAAAGTGATTGAAGATCAGTCTAAAGCCTTAATTTTAGATGCAATCAAGGCCTTAAATTCCTCTTGACAAATGAAATAAAGTTGTTTATAGTTAGAAACCCA
>JBGQMP010000105.1:0-5661 GCA_041500685.1 Thermodesulfovibrionia bacterium
AATGATCTCATGATCTCAAAGAACTGTATGAAGCTCCTGAAACGCCATCAAGCACAAAACCCTTTATTCACAGTGAGCTTTTAGAAAGGGAAGAAGGTTAGCCCATATGGAGTAAAAAAACAGGGGAGGATATAGTATTTGAGCGGATTCTTTTGCCGATAGTCAGATAATATATGAATAAAAGTCAAAAGGCAAAAGCCTCGGAGGTCGATGCGACCGAGAATGAGCGAAAATACTATATCCTCCCCTTATGTGTAAAATTTATCTTACCCTTAATTTTTTCTACCGCTTCTTCAATAATCACCTTCACAGCTTCCCTCGTCCTTCTATCCTTAATCTCAATGAGTCCTTCTTTGAGATTTTTCTCGCCTAAAATAATCTGGGTTGGGATTCCTATTAAATCAGCATCCTTGAATTTTACGCCAGCCCTTTCATCCCTGTCATCTATCAGCACCTCAATGCCTGCTTCTATTAAATCCTTATAGAGTTTCTCAGCAATCTCTGCCGTCTTTGCATCTTTTATATTCAAGGGCAATAGTTCCACATCAAAAGGAGCAATGCTTTCGGGCCAGATGATACCGTCCCTGTCATTATTCTGCTCAATTGCTGCTGCTGCTATCCTTGCTGGACCAATGCCATAACTGCCCATAATAATCGGTTTCCCCTGACCACCTTTATCAAGATAGAATGCCTTAAGAGGAAGAGAATATTTTGTGCCGAGCATAAAGATATTTCCTATCTCGATAGCTTGCTCGACCCTGAGAGGTGTATTACACTTCGCACAGAAATCTCCCCTCTTTGCAATATGGATGTCATGCGATTCAGCAGTGAAGTCCCGTCCAGGTCTTATCCCTTTTAGATGATAATGGGGTTTGTTTGCACCGCTTACGTAAACACCCTCCTTGAGAGATACATCAGCAACTATCCTGATTTTGTGATTCATCGGCCCGATAAAGCCAGCCTCAACTCCGAGTATCTCTTTCACCTCTTCTTCATGTGCCTGCCTGTGTTTCCCGATAATCCTGATGAGCTTTTTTTCGTGCAATTCCTGATCTCCCCTCACGAGGGCAAGTACAGGGGTTTTCTCACTGATGAGGAGTATGCTTTTTATGAAATACTCTGGGCCGAGTTGCAGAAAATTAGATACTTCCTGTACGGTTCTTTTCTCAGGTGTTGATACCTCTTCCAGAACCCAGTTTTTTGTTTCCGCCTTTTTCGGTACAGAGAGTGCAAGTTCAACGTTTGCAGCATACCCACAACTGTCACAAAATACGATCTCATCTTCTCCAGCAGGGCTTGGTGCCATGAATTCATGAGCCTTTGCACCACCCATCATTCCCGGGTCTGATTCAACCATGTAGAACTTAAGTCCGCACCTCGAAAATATTTTATGATAAGCCCCAGCATGAAGTTGATAGCTCCTCTCAAGACCTTCTTCATCTGCATCAAGACTGTAGCTATCTTTCATCAAGAACTCCCTCGTCCTGAGAACCCCACTTTTTGGTCTTGCCTCATCCCTGAGTTTTACCTGGATCTGATACCATATCTGTGGCAGGTCTCTGTATGAACGGATTTCCCGTGCTGCAAGCCACGCTATAATCTCCTCATGCGTCATTCCAAGGCACATGTCCCTGCCACCTCGGTCTTTGAGTCTGAACATTTCGTCCCCTATCTCAAACCATCTCCCTGTCTCTTGCCATACTTCTGATGGATGCAAAGCGGGCATAGTAATTTCTTGTGCGCCTATAGCATTCATCTCTTCACGGAGGATTTTATTTATCCTCTCTATGACTCTGATACCGAGAGGTAGATAAATATACAAGCCTGCTGCAAGCTGCCTTATATATCCAGCCCTCAGCATCAATATATGGCTTATTGCCTCTGCATCAGCAGGCGTTTCCTTTAAGGTTGTTATAAACATCTTTGAGAACCGCATGAGATTTCTCCTTTTCTGATTTTTAGGATGTAGCCGCAACCCTTCGGGCTTGAGCCCTCAAGGGCGAAGCCTGCAGGTTGCATTGTTTTATTCATCCCTTATAAACGCAGGCTGAAGCCTGCGGCTACAAGGAATTACGCACTCACATTGACATATAATATAGAAAAATTTATCAGAAAAGTGTTAGATTAATTTACCCCGTAGGAATGCCCCTTGGCTTGCCATGGGGATGATAAGTTAAAAATCTTCCAACGGGGTTTACTCCAAGGAGGCAGTTACTGCGTGAAGAGAATACCGATGACGCCTGAGGGATATCAGAAGCTACAGGAAGAACTCGAAAAGCATCTGAAGGTGGACAGGCCGAAGAATATAAAAGATATTACCGAGGCAAGGGCACATGGTGACATTTCGGAAAATGCAGAGTATCATGCTGCCAAGGAAAGGCAATCCTTCATAGAGGGAAAGATACGCGAGCTTCAGGCAAAACTGGCTCTGGCTGAAGTTATCGACCCATCGAAAATAAATCAGTCAAAGGCAGCCTTTGGTGCAAAGGTCAGGGTTTTGGACACAGGAGCGGATAAGGAATTTGTCTTTACCCTCGTAGGTCCTGATGAAGCAGATGTTAAAAATGGGAGGATATCTATAAATTCACCTGTTGGCAAGTCATTGCTCGGGAAAGATGTCGGTGATACCGTAGTGATCATAGCGCCTGCGAGAACCATGGAGTATGAAATATTAGAGATCAATTTTGAGTAGATATTTCACAGCGGAAATAATCAATAACCTTCCTCTGAACAGCAAAAACGGTCTCCTTACTATCAAACTTTTAGAACAAGTACCCAACCCTGAGCCAGGGCAGTTCTATATGTTAGCTGTGAGCAATTCTCATGATCCCCTTCTCAAAAGACCCTTCAGTTTTTTCAGAAAAACACCTGAGGGAATCCAGTTTTTGTATGAGGTAAAAGGCAGAGGTACTTTAATGATGAAGGGTTTCAGAGGTGGGAAGATTATTAATGTCCTTGGTCCTCTCGGTAAGGGTTATCCGCTATTAGAAGATAAGAGAACGCCTTTGCTTATCGCAGGTGGTATAGGTATAGCATCCATTTTTCCTCTCATTGAGGCCTTTTCGAATAAGGCATATGTATTCTATGGTGCAAGGGATAAAGCAGGGCTTCTCATGCTGGATGAATTGAAAGGATCATCTGATAACCTGCATATATGCACCGATGATGGTTCTATGGGAAAGCAGGGAACAGTTGTTGATCTCCTCAATGATTTTCTAACTCATCACTCTTCACTCATAACTCGTTACTCGTTGTATGCTTGTGGTCGTAAATCAATGCTCGAGGCCGTATCCAGAATAGCGCTTGAAAAGGGAATAAAGGGTTATGTCTCAGCTGAAGAGAACATGGCGTGTGGTGTTGGTGCATGCCTTGGATGTGCAATTAAAGTCAAAAGTAAAAAGTTAAAAGTTAAAAGTCAAAAAGTTAAGAATTTAAACTCCGAACTCCGAACTCATAACTCAGGGCTTGTTTACAAAATGGTCTGTAAGGAAGGCCCTGTATTTCCAATAGAGGAGATTGTTTGGTAGAAGAAATTTTAATAATGGATATGAGATTGTCCTTGAGCGGATTCTTTTGCCGATAGTCCGACTGTATTTTTATAAGAATCAAGAGGCAAAAGCCCCGGAGGTCGATACGACCGAGAATGAGCGAAAGGGTAACCTCATATCCACACGTTTTTATGCTCATGGATTTGACTGTTAGCATAGGTCAACTTAAACTCAAAAATCCTGTCATGACAGCCTCCGGGACTTTTGGATACGGAGAGGAATACTCGGAGTTTATTGACCTAAATAGGCTTGGTGCCATCGTTGTCAAAGGAATATCATTAAAGCCAATGGAGGGTAATCCGCCTCCAAGGGTCTGTGAAACACCCTGCGGTATGCTGAATTCGATCGGTCTTCAGAATGTCGGCCTCAAGAGATTTTTGAAGGAAAAGCTCCCTTATCTAAGAAAATTTGATACCCCGGTTATAGTCAATATCCTTGCCAATACTATCCATGGATACGTGCGTCTCTCAAAAGCCCTCGATGAATCAGGCGTGGATGGAATAGAACTCAATGTCTCATGTCCGAATGTAAAAAAGGGAGGAATCAGTTTCGGCACCGACAAGAAAACACTCTCAAAACTTATAACAAAGGTAAGACAATCTGTTAAAAGGGCAGTTTTACTTACCAAATTATCCCCGAATGTATCGAACATTCAGGAATTCTCGAAGATAGCTGAAGATTCTGGCAGTGATGCTGTTTCGCTTATTAATACTATTCCAGGAATGGCTGTTGACATTGAAACAAGGAGGCCAAGACTCGCGAACATCACAGGCGGTCTATCAGGCCCGGCAATCAAACCGGTTGCTGTAAGAATGGTCTGGGAGAGTTATAATGCCGTGAAGATTCCGATAATTGGTATGGGTGGTATTATGAATGCCGAGGATGCAATAGAGTTTCTGCTTGCTGGCGCAACTGCCGTGGCAATTGGTACTGCTAATTTTGTGAGCCCTAAGGCGACGGTTACCATTATTGAAGGGATTGAAGATTACTTGAATAGAAAAGGCATAAAGGATGTGAGGGAAATTATCGGGGGTTTAAATGCAGCACAATCCTATCATAACCTTAACAACTGACTTTGGTTATAAAGACCCTTTCGTAGGGATTATGAAGGGGGTGATACTTAGTATAAATCCTTCCGTTACTATCGTTGATATCACGCATGATATAAGTCCTCAGAACATTCTGGAAGCAGCCCTCTCAATCGAGATGAGCTTTGAATCTTTCCCTCATAAGACGATACATGTCGTTATTGTTGATCCTGGTGTTGGTTCTACTCGTCGGCCCATTCTTGTAATAACAGACCGCTATTACTTCATAGGGCCTGATAATGGTGTATTTTCCCATATTTATAAATTAAAACATGAGACCTTAATGCTTATGCATATTACCTCAGAGCATTACTTTATGCCCCGGAGAAGTTCTACCTTCCATGGCAGGGACATATTTGCACCTGTAGCTGCATGGCTCTCGAGGGGCATAGACGCATCAAAATTCGGTGTACCTATAACTGATTATGTACCCATATCAGTGCCAGTTCCGATTATAGCGGGGAAAAATTCCCTTGAAGGTGAGGTTATCTATATAGACCGCTTTGGAAATGCGATAACCAATATAAGGACCCAGGAGATAGACGACCTTTATAGCAGTGAGCCTACGGGTAGACTCAAGCTTCTTGTTAAAGATAAAGAAGCACCTTTTAAGACACACTATTCAGAGGCTGAAGATGCCGGGCTTTATTCATTAATTAACAGCTTTGGCTACCTCGAGCTTTTTGTATACAGGGGCAGTGCCTCATCAGATTTTGGAATCCGTGTTGGCGAAAAAGTTTTTGTTACTTTCATTGATAAGTGAATTTTTTTCAGTAATCCCCCCTCCCCCTCTTTACAAAAGAGGGGAACAATTCTTATTCTTTCTTAACTTTTTTCCATGCTAATTCACTCCCTTTTATAACTCCCCCTTTCATACAGGCTGTCCGATAATTCAAAATGCATAGATTTTGTCATGCTGAATCCTGACCTGTCGTCAGGACAGGTTTATTTCAGCATCTCGTATTTTCAATATGTTACAACTACATAAGATCCTGAAACGAGTTCAGGATGACAATTGCCGGACA
>JBGQMP010000106.1:0-5622 GCA_041500685.1 Thermodesulfovibrionia bacterium
TGCAGCAATAACAGCTATTGAAATGGCACAACTTCTCAAGAAGTTATGAGCAGAGAGCACAGAGCACAGAGCACAGAAAAAGCAGTTAGCCATGAGCAGTCAGTTGGTAATTCTTCACTAATAGCTAAGTCTTCACTCGTCACTCTTCACTCGTTACTTGTCACTTTCGTATGAAGCGTCGCAGGGCAAGAGAGTATGCACTGCAGATACTGTTCCAGATAGATTTTAAAGGTAAAGAAGTCAACAACAAGGACCTCGAAGATTTCTGGTCAGACAAACAAGAAAGTGAAGACGTTAAGAAGTTTGCAGAAGACCTTGTTAAGGGAACCATAAAAAGGCTGGATGATATAGATTCAAAGATTGGAAAGGTTGCGGAAAACTGGGTATTAAAGAGGATGGCCGCAGTAGACAGGAATATACTAAGATTTGCAGCGTATGAAATCCTCTACAGGAAAGACATACCCCCTGCAGTTACCATAAACGAGGCAATAGAAATAGCAAAAAAATTCTCTTCTTCAGAAGCTGCTTCCTTCATCAATGGTATTCTCGACAGGCTTGCGAAAGAGGTAGGTAAAACCTGATGAGTTATGCCATACTTTCTGATGTCCACTCAAACCTTGAGGCTCTCAAGGCCGTTCTGCACGATGTGGAGAGCAGGAAAATTGAGGAAGTGTTCTTTCTTGGGGATACAGTAGGATATGGCCCTAACCCGAATGAATGTATAGAGCTTCTCGTAGAGAGGTGTAAAATCCTCCTTGCCGGAAACCACGACTGGGGAGTAGTCGGGCTAACGGACATCACATACTTTAATGAATATGCAAGAGCAGCCATCGAGTGGACAAAAGACGTGCTAACAGAGAAGAATAGCAAAATCCTTAGATCTTTCCCTATTCAACTAGAGATCAAGGAGGGAGATATGCTACTCGTACATTCTACGCCGAAAGAGCCAAAGGAGTGGCATTATCTCCTCACACTCTGGGATGCAGAGATGAATTTCCAGTACTTTAACAATAAATTCTGCTTCCTCGGTCACAGCCACTATCCATTTATTATAGAGAGACTTCCATCAGGAGAGCTTGTGACATATAAAGAAGCAGCTTCCAAAGGGCAGACAGAGCGATACATCATGAATGTTGGAAGCGTGGGACAGCCCCGAGATGGGGACCCGAGGGCAAGCTATGCAGTTGTTGATGAAAAAAAAATGGAGATAATCAGGGTTTCCTATGACATCGAAACTGTTCAGAACAAGATGAGAAAAGCAGATCTACCCTCGTTACTCATAGAAAGGCTTTCGAAAGGGAGATAGGGGGAATACTTTTTTAATCCGAATGAGCTACATCCTGGTAGAGTTTAATCATCTTGTCTGTATAGGACCTGAAGGAGAAATTCTCGGCAAGTCTTCTTGCCTCTGAACTCATCCTTTGGTTTTTATCCCTGGCCATAAGGAAAAGAATCTTTTCAGCTATTGTTTCTATATCCTCTGGTTTATCTATGACAAATCCCTGCAATCCATCCCGAATGATCTCAGAGGCTCCACTCAGCCTCGTTGTTATAATGGGCAATCCACTCGCTATTGCCTCAAGGTGGACATTCCCAAAGGGTTCGTACATTGCAGGAAATGCAAATACGTCAGAGGCGGCATAGTATTTATGGATTTCTTTCTGGGGCCCACAGAAGATAACACGCTGCTTTTTTATAAATCTCTTCATTCTCTTTTCAGAACCTTTCCCCACGATCATAACCGTTATCAGTTCCGGAATGAGTTCTACAGCCTTCAAAAGATATTCAACACCTTTCCTCTCGAATCCTGAGCCAACAAAAAGTACTACAAATTCGTCTCTTTCTATTGAAAAATGCCTCCTCATTTCCTCTCTATAGAGTTTTCTGTTTTCAAAATTAAACTTTTCAAGATCGACCGCATTATAGATAACCTCTATATCCCTTTTATCTACATGATAGTTTTCAATAATATTTCTTTTGACAAGCTCTGATATAGCAATTACCTTTTTAAAACGGTGGCCTTTAAAAATCATTCTTTCCAAGATAAGGATAAGCCAGTGATAGGGGTTAAAGATGATGGTTAACTTTTTAAATGGGCCTATTCTTTTCCATCTCTGCCGCAGCCATTCAATATGACATCCATCACCGGCCCGATATATGTCTTGATAAAGAGTTTTATCGTGGCTCTGGATAATATGAAAATTTTCATGTTTCAAGATTCTCCACGTTGATAGAGCAAAGGTGAGGTCCCTTAAAAAGGAGTTGAAGGTGATAGCAGGAACTTTATGGAATTGGATGTTCTCATGGAGCCCGGAGGCATTCCACTTAATTGCAAATATATGTATCTCATGCCCCTCTTTTGCAAGCCTTTTCATGAGGTTTTGAGAAAAGCTTTCTGAGCCACCGTGGAAGGTATATTTTTTGCGTATAATCGCTATCTTCATGTCAGAATTTATTCATTTACATAACGCGACTTATTTTTAAAAAGGGCTGAAGACATACCCAGGATAGGAGCAAGCCTCTTGAGAGGCACAGAGATGAAAATGGAATTCACCAAAAAGGATCCAACAATAACGCTCAAAAGTGCAATGGCGATGATTTTTCTTTCATCCCTCTCCTCTTTAGCCATCTTGAAGAGGATAAAAGCAGTTGATAGAAGTAAGAATGTATAAGACAGAAATCCAAAGGTACCCTGGTGGAACAGTATTGTTATAAAAGTACTGTGTAATCCCCCCTTTACTTCCCAGTTGGGCTTCTCAATATTTTCAAAAGGTCTTTCGTCCCGGTATATTTTTTTCCCGTAGCCCCAGCCAAAGAAAGGCCGCTTCTTTACAGCTTCAAGGGCTGGTTCCCAGAATAAATTAGTTCTCAAGTGAAGTGTCCACAGCTCCTCTGGCATTGTTAGGATTGGTCTTTTTACAGTTTTGGGCCAAAAATTGAAGGAAACCATGATAATCAGTGCTATGATAATGATAGCTATTATTAACTTTTTTAAATGTTTTCTTTTTAAACGAAATACAGCCCAGATTCCCATAACAGCAAGATTATTACCAATTGCTGCCCTGGATGCAGAAAAGATGGTGGCAAATATTTCCCAGATAGAAGATAAGCCCCATAATCTTCTTTTCCAACCTTTGTTGCTTTTTACTAAGAACATGAGAAAAAATGGAAGAAAAAATCCCATGAAAAAACCATATTCATTTTTGTTTACTGATAGAAAAATATTTCTTGAGGTATATATGTGTGCTCTGCCGGAAAGGAATCTGTGTAAACCAAAAATAAGTATGATAAGACCAGAGAAGCAGATTACCTTATTCAGGCGCAGAATCATTCTGTCATTGAAATAGGTAGAAAGGATCAAAAAAGCAGCAGTGGCCGGTAGGGCATCATTCATTAAAGCACTTAAAGAATACATCGGTTCTATGGAAAAAAAAGCGGACAAAATGGCAGAGGCTATAAACACAAAGAAAAAACAAGTGATGATATCAATAGATATGGTGATCCTTTTTGTAAAAAGGGTGAGGATAAGCCATGCAGCGAGTGCACCGTAAAGTCCTATAGTTCTTAATCCCTCGCCCTTATCAAACAATAACAGGAATATATAGAGGTAAATTCCATATTCTGTGACGAGAGAGAGATAATGCCCCAATCGGTCCTTACATTTTTTCCCCTGAGTAGGAATTGGTGAGTTTTCCATATTTTCCATTAATTCATCAACCCTTTTTCTTTAAGAATAGATAGGTAAAGGGACTGCCATTTCTGTGCTATTGCCCTGATACTAAAATTATCCAGCACAAGATCTCTTGCCGCTTGCCCCATCTTTGCTGCTAATTGACCATTACCAATAAGCCCTTTGGTTGCCATTGCAAGAGCTCTATGATCTCTGGGTGAAACAAGTAGCCCATTAAACCCATTTTTTATCACCTCAGGTATACCACCTACTTCTGTTGCAACGATGGGTTTACCCATAGCCATAGCTTCAAGCAGTGAATTAGGAAGGCCTTCAGCAATAGAGGGCATTACGAAGATATCAATGCAAGAGAGAATATCGGGAATGTCTCTCCTTCTTCCTGTAAATATAATGCTGTCATAGACTTTTTTCTCTTTTGCTTGCTCATGAAGCCTTGCAAGGATAGACCCCTCTCCAATTATAAGAAGTTTAATATTATTGGGATCCTCTTTTAAATATGAAAGGGCATCTATCAGATATTCTAATCCTTTGGCAGGAACAATCCTTCCTACGAAGCCTACAACGATATCGCTTTCTTTGATCGAAAACTCTTTTCGAATATCAGCAAAATTTCCTTCTGGATTAAATCTCTCTAAGTCAGTACCGTTCGGGATGACTATTATTTTAGAGGGATCAATCTTGTCATATCGTATGATATCTTTTTTTATATCCTCTGCGACAGCAACGATTTTATCTGTAATTATCGATAGCATTCTGTTTATCATTCTTCTCGCAGGACGCTTATCCGTCCTGTAATTATCATGAACGGAGGCCACGATAACAGGCACGCCTGTTAAGAATGCTGCGAGTCTCCCATAAAAGTTGGAACGGTACCTATGGGTTCTGACTATGTGGATATGTTTTTCCTTCATTAATCTGTGAAGGTCTATGACAATTTTCAATGAAAACCTGTTATACCGCGACCTGTTCAAAGGGATACAGTCTACTCCTATCCCTTCTATTTCCTTACCTATCTCTTCTTTTGGGCCAAGACAACAAAAAATTGGATTAAACTCTTCTCTGTTATAAGCCTTGAGGAGGCTTAAGAGTTGCTGTTGAACACCGCCTGTTTTTGAATTTTGATAAATGTGCAAGATATTGATTTTTTTCATCTCTCTTTTGTTATGCCAGACTCTGTTTTAAGATAAGCCCTTACGCATTTTTAGGTGATACAATTTGGCATATTTGAAGAAGGTATACATTGCCGCATAGATGCCTAAAATAAAACCCCTGAATCCGTCAAGGAAATTCTTTTTAAGGAAATACCACTTCATAAATGCCCCAAAAGGATTCAATAAGAGATGTGTTAACTTTACCTTATCAGCATTAATGGCATGTCCATCGGCGTATCGAGTGGTGTATTTATTCAGTTTATCATACAGGTCATGGAGAGAAGCTACACTATCGTGGAACAATCTGCCCTCAAGCCATGAACAGTTTTTAAATCCTATAGGCTTGTCGTGGACAGGCTTATCATTAAACCTCACATTTTTACGGTTAAAAAACCTGACAATTCTATCTGGAGATGTCACAGGATAAAAGGCATGTACGGGTTTGCCGAGGAAAAACCATTCTCTGCGAAGACAAAACGCCTCTTTTCCATCAAGTACCTCTTCTTTCAGTCTGCGTATATGTCTTATCATATCTTTATCTAAATATTCATCCGAATCTATGCAAAATACCCACTCATGAGCGCACAAGCCAAGAGCATGATTCATCTGTAATCCATGGTATCTGTATTCCTTGAGATATACCTTATCGGTGAATTCTTTTACTATTTCGATAGTCCTATCAGTGCTAAAGGAATCAACTACTATTATTTCATCTGCTATCTCCTTTACACTTTCCAATGTTTTTCTGATTGTCCGTTCAGAGTTAAAAGTCAAGCAGCA
>JBGQMP010000107.1:0-5620 GCA_041500685.1 Thermodesulfovibrionia bacterium
GAATCCAGTGTCTATGTTTCTGGATTCCTGCTTCCGCAGGAATGACAGGTTGTGTAAAGTTATTTAAAAGACAGCACACTAGCCGTTAACTTTTATTCATTATTATAAAAGAAATTCAATATAAACCCTTTACCATTCTGAAAGGACTTATTTTGAAATCTCTATTCTGACATGGATGGAGCTGCCAAGTTTTTTGAGAGACTCAGGACTGTCAATCAGTCTACCTACAAGGTTCACCGGAGAAACTGCCCGTGGTTCTTTCCCTCTGCTCGCAGGGGTAGGACCAAAGAATATACAGAGGGCATTGCCAGTAGGCCATACAGCCAGTTCTCCTACTTCCATGATATCTCTTGCATCGTGAGATAGTTCCACTTTGATGCCACAATTTCCATAATACTCATCTCCCCATCTTGACATAGTGAATTCAAAGGGAAGAAGTGGCATCAACTTTTTAGCAGAAGGAGAGTCATTCAGTTCTGCTGAAAGTTCTAATTCCCCTATCTTTATTTTTATTGATGTTGACATAAATACTCCGGTTCAGATCTTGACCCCACCTAACCTCCCCTTAGCAAGGGGAGGATGAAAAGGGGTTTTGTTATTCCCTCTCTTTAACCAAAGCATAATGTGCCATATCGGTATTCGATGCTATTGAATAGCCTGTCTTTGATATAGCTATGATACCCACTTTAATTTCAGAAGGAAACATGTTGATACCTTTTTTGCAGGGCTCTTTGATATCATCACCATGGGATATCATATCATACACTGTTTTTGCAAACATCCTCTTTATAATCTCTTCGCCCATTCCTGTGCTTGCCAATGCACCCGCAGGACCTGCATAGAATCCGCAACCTATCATAGGTGTGTCTCCAACTCTTCCCAGCATCATGGGCGAAAAACCACCTGTAGAATTCGCTACCGCCAGGACACCTTCTTTGTCTATTGCAACAGCTCCGATTGTGTCGCAGAAAACATCCATAAAGGAAACATCAGGGTAATTCCACAGTGATTCAATATCATGACCTTTCCAGGAAGAGGCTTCGGTGCTTAATTTCCCTTCTTTTATTAATTGCTTAACTATTTGATATCTTTCCTGAGCACGTTGTGAAACCTGATAAAAAGGCTCAAAACCCTGTTTCCTTGCGAAGGCTGTTACACCTTCTCCTGCCAATGCAACATGGGGTGTATCCATAACAGCCCGGGCAACTAATATCGGGTTTTTCACATTTTTTATTGCTATGACAATTCCGATATTACCTTTTGAATCCATAACAGATGCGTCCATCTCTATTGTTTTTCCATCAAGGCGCAAGACAGAGCCGCTTCCTGCGTTAAACCTGCCATCATCTTCAAGGATACGGGCTGCTTCAATCACTGCGTCTAATGAGCTTTTGCCTGTCTCAAGGAGATTGAAAGCGGACTTGCTGGCTGCCTTGCACCCGTCTGAGAAATGAGAAGGAGAACCTGCTCCACCATGAGTTACAACGCCGTAATGTATCATTTATTTCCCAATCGTTGACCCCACCAAAACCTCCCCTTACTGAGAGGATCAAAACCCCACCCTACCTCCCCTTACTAAGGGGAGGCTAAAGGAGGGGTTTAAAGACTTTTTTTTAACACCCACCCCTTTCCCTGACTACAAAGCCCTTTGCTTTTAAATCTGTGAGTATTTCCTCTAAATGTTCCTTGCTTCGTGTCTCAACGATGAAGGCAACTCTCGTTTTACCTATCGGGAGATCTGCTATAAATCTGTTATGAAGAACATCGAGAACGTTACCCCTGTGCGAAGCAATAATACCCGTTACAGAATGAAGGCTTCCAGGGATATCGTCAACAGTTACTTCAAAAACCGCTATCCTCTCACTCTTTACAAGACCTTTATGAATTATCCTGTCAATAAGGCTGAAGTCTATATTGCCACCGCTGACAACGAGAACAATTCTTTTTCCGGTAAACTTTTTCCTGTTTTCCAATAAGGCTGCGAGGGGAACTGCGCCTGCACCTTCTACGACGAGCTTCTTCCTTTCCAGGAAAAGGAGTATTGCCATGGCAATAGAGTTCTCACTCACAAAAATTACATCATCCACATACTTGTTCATAATCTCAAATGTCCTGTCTCCGATCCTGCCAATCGCTATCCCGTCGGCTAAGGTAGGCAACGGTTGTTTATCAGAGATCTTCTTTTCCATGAAAGAGACATAAGCTGATGTGGCAGATTCTGTCTGAACACCGATTATTCCGGTCTTTGGAGATAAGGACTTTACAGCAATTGAAATACCCGATATGAGGCCCCCTCCTCCTACGGGAACCAATATGATGTCCACATCTTTTAAGTCATCCATTATCTCGATACCAATTGTTCCCTGACCTGCGATTACCTCTTCGTCATCAAAGGCATGTATGAAAGTATAATCCTTCTGGGAAAGGGCATAGTTCAGTGCTTCCTTAAAACTTTCTCCAAAAAGCACAACCTCTGCACCATAGCCCTTTGTAGCCTCTTCTTTTACTATTGGGGCAGTCACAGGCATAACTATCTTTGCATGTATCCCGGTTTTTCCAGCAGCGAAAGCAACTGCCTGCGCATGGTTGCCCATGGATGCGGCTATCACTTTACCTTTGAGATGGATCATCTTATTAAAGGCACCCCTGACCTTAAAGGAGCCTGTCTTCTGGAGGTTTTCTGCCTTTAGATAAACTTCAGCACCTGTCATCTTACTGAAGGAGTTGGAGTAGATTAATGGAGTCTTATGGACATGATCCCTTATATTTTCACGTGCCTTTTGGATGTCCTTTATGGTCACCACCTAATTCTTTTGTCCTCTAGTACTTTCCTTTGACCCCACCAGCCTCCCCTTGGTAAGTGGAGGATAAAGGAGGGGTGAATCTCAAGGAGAAGACATCCCTTTTGGGGGGTTGTCTTTAGAAACTATATGTAGATGAACTTTTTCGTCCTTATTGATAGTGTTAAACATACTTTCTGCCACTTCCTTTATCTCATTCAATTTATCCGTTACCAACACAAGACGGAATCTATTGAATTTTGAATTATCTCTTTCTGCTTTTCCGGTGTTAACAAGGAATGGCAGGGTATTTTTTATAGAAGCTGGATTGTTTACCTCTACGACATATATGAGGAGTCTGTTTCCGATATTTATTTTGTTACTTAAAACGGCATCATCATTCAATTTAATATTGGATTGGCAATCTATGTATGCAAAAACTTCTTCTGGGCAGGTACAACCGAGAGTCAGTTTTACAAAGGTTTTTATCTTTTCTTTATCAAAATTCACACAACCATTATACCAAATTCCACCCCTAACCTCTTCCAACGAATTGCCTCATCAAAAATCTACATGAAACTGAATCATTGCCTCATTTAGAAATCTACTTGAAATAATTTAAGCTCGATTGCTCTAAAGAGAGCTATGTCTTAAGGAGGGCAATCGAGATGGGTTAACGGTGAAGAAGGCAGTTATGCATATGTCATATGATTTTGGGTTTCCTGACTGCAGTTTATGAAACCTGTATTTAATGGTCAATGAGAACTTTCTATTGGTCAGCTAACCTCATTGTAAATAAACAAGGAAGAAGAGAAGACATAGACGTCCCAATAGATGGTCGCTGTCATTAATTCCTATTTTTCTATCAACTCACCTGATAATATTCGGTTATAATTTGTGGAACCTTGAGGTAGTGATTATCAGTAGTTAAAACCTTTAATCCATGCTGCATGGCAGAAGCAGCTATCCATAAATCGTTGGTAGGTATTGGTGTGCCTCTAATATGGAGGTAATTTATAATCACTGCGTATCTTTCGGATGTCTCGTCATCAAGATTAATAACATTTACCCTTGGAGATAAAAGAAACTCCTGAAGAATAGCTCTATTTTTCTTTTCACTCTTTCCCATTATAAAACCAGCTAATAATTCGCCAAGTATAATAGGATTCAGAAATATCTCGTCTGCCTGCTGTAATGAGAGTTTGATTTCCGGGTTCCCTCTTAAAAATGCCGAATAGGCGGATGTATCAAGTATTATTCTGTTTTTTTCCATAAGTCTTTATCTATTTTTCGCTGGAGATGAAGGTTTTTGTTGAATATTGATGCATCTTCTTTTGTCCACACGCCCCAAAAGTGGTCTAAATCATGGTATAAAGTTTTTTTCTTCTCCTTTGCTTTGATGCCGGTCGCCCTCTCAAGTAATGAAATAAATGCCTTGTTGAGACTCGAGCCTTTTGTTTTCGCCTCTCTTTGTACTATCTTTTCAACTTCATCTGGAATTCCCCTCACTGTAATTTGTTTCAAGTCAATAACCTCCATTTGACTCAAAAATGAATCATTATGATTCTATTATCGCAGCACTAAACCTTAATGTCAAGGTTGTTTTATTTATAAAAGCAACTTCATTTGTTTCTCTTTCTAATCATTGACGACAATTGATGATTTTATTTTTTCTCTTGAAGGAGGTGTTTCCTGAACCATTCAGCAGCAAGGCGCGCCACTTCCTCCAATGTGCCAGGTTCCTCGAAAAGATGTGATGCACCGGGAATAATTCGCAACTCTCTTTCAGTCTTGATGAGCTTGTATGCAAGCTGATTAAGTTGGATGACAATTTGGTCATCGCCACCGACGATAAGAAGGGTTGGTGATTTGACGTGCTCGAAGGCTTTTTCAGCGAGATCTGGGCGACCGCCGCGTGAGACAATTGCACCTACTTCTAAACCAGGCTCGGCAGCTGCAATGAGGGCAGCCGCAGCTCCTGTGCTGGCTCCAAAATAGCCTATCTTGAGCTTTTTGGTTTGGGGCTGTTCTTTAACCCACCGGGTGGCTGCTCTTAAACGTTTTGCCAGCAAGGGAATATCAAAGCGATTTTCATAGATGACATCTTCTTCCCTTGTGAGAAGGTCAAAAAGCAGCGTTCCCAACCCAACCTCACGGAGCACCTGTGCTACATACCTATTTCTCTTGCTGTGATGGCTGCTGCCGCTACCGTGAGCAAAAATCACCAGTGCCTTTGCCTCATGAGGAACATCGAGAACACCTTCGAGGATGGCAGATTCTGCAGGGATGTTGACCAACTGAGAGGAGTTGTCGCTAAACATATTAATCTTCCCTCTTAGCACTATTTAACTCTTAATGTGTCGAGTTGTCAAGAATGCTGAGAGCGTCTCTTTTTTGTGAAGAGAACGAGCATATTTAGAAGCTGATGGTAAAAGGCAGGATATAGTATCCTCGCTCATTCTCGGGCTATCGCCCTCCGAGGTTTTTGCCTCTTTATCATTTGAAAATGGGTTTTGGACTATCGGCAAAAGAAACCGCTCAGATACTCTATCCTGCTTGCAAGAATGGCAAGAGCAACTCCTATTTTCGCACTAATGTTAAACTGAATCCTGCGTGAAAATGTCATTCCCGTGAAAACGAGAATCCAGAAAAGCCAGAAAATACTGGATCCCTGCTTTCGCAGGAATGACGTACTGGAATGTTTCTTAACCTAACTAAAGGGTAGGTTAAAATCATAACCACATGGTTATTATATGAAATTCCTAAAGCTTGTATTATCATGTCTCTGCAAATGACGCAGGATTCAGGTTAAAATAAATAGATGGATCTTAAGAAACAAC
>JBGQMP010000108.1:0-5612 GCA_041500685.1 Thermodesulfovibrionia bacterium
GCCTCCAGAAAACAACCGCTCTTTCCTTAGCGCTCCATATCTCAGTTCTCTTAACAGCCCTCCTCCTTTTAAGGCAATCCAACCAGTTTATTATGCCATCGCCTTATGTTGTAAGCCTTGTGAGCCCTGAGGCATTAAAAGCAAAAGGTACCGAGAATAGAGAAAGTCTGGAAACCTTAAAAACTTCCTCAAAAACTTTGAGAGATACTTCTGTTATAGAAGGTATTCCTAAACAGGATATTAAAAAAGGGAATAAGAAAGAGGAAGAAATAGCCGAGGAGAGGATAGCAGCCATTGCAGCAAAGAAAAAGGTAGAAAGGTTAGTCAGACTCCGTTCTGTAATCTCTCTTAAGGCTAGCGGCAATGACAGTAAAGATAGTTCAGAAACAACCCCAGCACAAGCTGGGAAAGGGTCTCTCTTTGATGAGTATTATACGAAGATAAGAAAGGAAATATGGCAACAGTGGGTCTTTTCTGATATCGGGCAGAAGGATCTCGAGGCGATCATTTCAATACGGATCATGAAGGATGGCACAATATTCATTCAGAGTATTGAAAAGAGTTCAGGCAACCCTTTCTTTGACAGGTCGGCGATTAAGGCCATTACAAAAGCAAACCCTCTCTCACCCCCTCCTTATGAAATGGAAATAGGAGTAAAGTTCTATCCGTGAAAAAAAAGTTAAAAGTTAAAAGTTTAAAGTTTAAAGTTCTGCTAATAGCTTTTTGCTTTGTACTTTTCACTTTTAATCCACCTGAACCCCCCTTTACTAAAGGGGGGCTTGGGGGGATTAAGGCAGAAGCCAAAGTCTATATCGATATTGCCTCACCAGCCCTTAAAAAACTTCCTATCGCTATATACGACTTTGGTGGTCTCTCGGGAAAAGAAATCTCAGACATCATCAAAGACGACCTCGAATTTACAGGAATCTTTACTTATGTTGACAGGGCTGCTTATATCGAAAGCCCCTCCCAATCCTTCAATCCGAAGAACTGGACTCCTCTCGGTGTAGAAATTGTTGTCAAGGGAACTGTCAAAGAAGGCAAAGAACTCACCCTTACCGCATCCCTTTTTGATGTCTTCGAGGGAAAGGAGATACTGAAAAAAGAATATACGGCAGGAAAAGAACTTATCAGGCCTCTCTCCCATACCGTAGCAAACGATATCTATGAAGCACTTACAGGCAAAGCAGGGGTCTTCAGGTCAAGGATAGCCTTGATAGGAGAGGACAGGGGTGTAACGGATATTTATATCATGGACTGGGATGGGAAAAGGATTTCGAGGCTTGGATTAAAAGAGAACATAATTCTTTCTCCCCGCTGGTCAAGGGATGGTACAAAACTCATCTATTCCGCCGAAATGAATAGACAATGGGGTATATATCTGTTAAACTTTTTAAATACAGCGGTGAAAAAGGTCTTTTCCTCAAAAGGCACAAATATCGTCGGTGATTTGTTACCTGACGGAAATGAATTCGTCTTTTCCTCCTCCAAAGATGGGAATCTGGACCTTTATATGATGAGTTTGAAAAACGACACGATAAAAAAATTGACTTCATCACAGAGCATTGAGGTATCACCTACCATCTCTCCTGATAGCGGACATATTGCCTTTGTCTCTGACAGGGGCGGGAGCCCTCAGATTTATGTAATGCACAGAGATGGCTCAGATGTGAGGAGAATTACCTTTACAGGCTCTTACAATACCTCTCCATCCTGGTCTCCAAAGGGTGACAGGATTGTCTTTTCAGGGAGGCGGGAGACAAATCAGATCTTTGTGATTAACCCCGATGGCACAGGACTTACCCAGCTTACAATCCAGGGGAATAACGAAGACCCTTCCTTTTCTCCTGATGGAAGGTTCATAACCTTTTCATCAGACAGAGACGGAGTTAAGGGTATATATATTATGAGGATAAATGGAGAATCCCAGAAGAGGATTACCCCAAAGAAAATGAGGGCTTTTTGCCCTAGATGGTCACCAAATTAATAACCATAAAGGAGGAGGGCTTTATGAAAAAGATTCTGGTTTTGGTTTTGGTATTAACATTCGGGTCTCTTCTCATCTCTTGTGCTCAGAGAAAAGTAGTACAGCCACAACAGCCAACAGTTACTCAGCAAGAGACAAAAGCAAAGGCTCCTGAAGGAAAAACAGAACAAAAGGTTCCCGAGGAAAAGATAACAGAACAGCAGATTGCAAAGATAGAAACAAAAGAAGTAGAAACATTAAAGTATACTGAAGAAAAAAGCATCTTTGAAGACATCCATTTTGATTTTGACAAGTATGATATTCGACCAGATGCAAAGCCAATAGTCCAATCTGTAGCAGACTGGCTTATAAAAAACAAGTCTTCAGAAGTGCTTATAGAGGGCCATTGTGATGAACGGGGAACAAACGAATATAATCTCGCCCTCGGGGACAGAAGGGCAAAGGCAACGAAAGATTACCTTGTCGCACTCGGTGTGGCATCAAGCAGAATCGATATTATAAGCTATGGTGAAGAGAAGCCTCTTTGTACAGAAAAAACAGAAGAATGCTGGCAGAAGAATCGAAGGGCACACTTTGTCCTCGTGAAGTCGAAGAGTAAGTAGTGAAAAGAGAGTTCAAAGTTCAAGGTTTAAGGCTGTTCACTTTTAATTGTTTACTGTTCACTCTAATAGTTTTGTCTGGCTGTGTAACATCTACAGATTTTGAGGCCATAAGAAGTGATGTAAACCAAACGAGAAAGGATGTTTTCGAAATCAAAAAAGATGTGAATGACCTTAAAGAAAAAACAACCAATGTCATAAAAGAAGAAGACTTTCATGCCTTCAGGGAAAACCAGGGAGAAATCCATTCCAGGACCCTGGAAATATCGAAAGAGCTCCAGTTGCTTACCGGTAAATTTGATGAAAACAAATACTCTACGGAAAAGGCATTGAAAGATTCATCTTCTGAGATGACCCTCCTCAAAGCACAGATAACACAAACAGAGGAGCAGATTAAAGAGATAAAGAACAGGTTGAATACCCTGGAGGGCCAGATAGGGGAAGCTAAAAAGAAGGTTGAAGAACCCTCAAAAGAGTCACAGCTGCAAACCTCCCAACCGCCAAAACCTGCCTTGCCGAAAGACAAGGTATCACTCTACGAATCAGCATACGACTCTTTTAAGGACAAACAATATAAAGAGGCAAGAGAAAAGTTCGAGACCTTCATGAAAGAATTTCCCCAGGACGAACTCGCTGACAATGCACAGTTCTGGATTGCAGAGACATACTATGGTGAGAAAGACTTTGAAGGCGCAATCCTTGCCTACGAGGCGGTCTTAAAGAAATATCCGAAGAGCGAAAAGGCCCCTGGAGCCCTTTTAAAGCAGGGGTTTTCTTTTATCGAGATAGGGGACAAAAAGACGGGAAAGACAATTCTCGAGAAGGTTATTGATCTCTATCCTGATTATCGAGAGGCAGATCTCGCAAAGAAAAAGATACAGGAGATCGAGAAAGGTACGGGAAAGAAGAAAAAATGAGCAGTCCTAAGGATAGTTACCACCGAACTATCGATTACCTCAGAATATCTATTACTGACAGGTGCAATCTGCGTTGCGTCTATTGTATGCCTTCTGAGGGTCTGATACCGATAGAGCATAAAGAAATTCTAAGTTATGAAGAGATAGTGAGGGTTATAAGGATTGCTGCAGAAATTGGGGTAAGGAAAGTACGCATAACAGGTGGGGAGCCCCTTGTGAGGAAAGATGTTGCCTATCTTATTGCGACAATAAGAAACATAGAGGGCATAAAGGATCTGAGCCTGACAACAAATGGTATTTTCCTGTCTAGAATTGCGGATGAACTGGTAAAAGCAGGGCTGGAGCGGATCAATATAAGTCTTGATTCTTTGAGGCCAGACAGATACGAAGAGATAACAAGAGGTGGAGATTTAAACCTTGTCCTGAGAGGGATTGAAGCCGCTGAAAAGGCTGGTCTGAAACCAATTAAGATAAATATGGTTCCAATCAGGGGACTCAATAGTGATGAGATAGAGGAATTTGCGAAGATCACATTGAAGTTTCCCTATCAGATCAGGTTTATAGAATTTATGCCTTTTGGCACTGAAGGTCTATGGAGCACTGAAAAATTCATCTCTACAGACGAAATAAAATCTATGGTTGAAGGTATCGGTCCACTCACTCCTGTAAAGTTAAAAAGATCAGGGCCTGCAAGATACTTTAGATTTGACGGTGCCCCCGGTGTGCTTGGATTCATTAGCCCTATCAGCAACCATTTCTGTAGAGAATGTAACCGTCTTCGGTTGACAGCCGATGGAAAGCTAAGGCCATGTCTCTTCTCAGAAACAGAGATTGATTTAAAACCCGCCCTCAGGGGTAGCGCGCCCGACGATGAGATTAAACGCCTCATCAAGCTCTCTATCGAGGTAAAACCAGAAGGTCACAATATCGGAATCCAGAAGGCAGAACTATTGTCCCTGATGAAGGATAGCCAATACCGCAAAAGACCAATGTCGAGGATCGGTGGGTAGAGTCGGGGCGAAAGGATTTGAACCTTCGACACCACGGTCCCGAACCGTGTGCGCTACCAGACTGCGCTACGCCCCGATTAAAGAATAATAAAAACCGCGTCTTCCTAAAGTCAAGATATCTGCTTTGGCCGAGCTTCCCAAATAAGCTCAAGCATAAATCGTGCAATCGAAAGTACTACAGTTTTATAAAAGAATTATTCTGGTAAAGGAAATCAGATTACGCTCTTATGGGAGTTTTTGGAATGACATAAGTGCAGGAAGGGCTGCCCTCGGCCATGCATTCCTGGCGCATGACATCCTTTCTGAGAAGCTCTCTATAAATCTGCAGCTCGTATTTGCAGGCCTCTCGAAACTCTGAGGCAACCTTCGCAATGGGGCAGTTAAACTCTCTCAAAATGTAGTTATTGTCATCCATATCTAGATCCACAAGATATCCATCTGATTCAAGAAGATCCTTCAGAGCATAAACCCTATCTTGAAGACTTTTCTTATCCCCAAGGGCTTCTTTTCTTTCCTTCAGGATCCTCTCCTTGCGCCACTTGAATATATCTTCTAACTTATCCTGGCCTCCATTCTTTTCGAGGTCTTTCAGGGCACTTAAAATAAACTCGTGATATGCCTTTGGGAAAAGATCGTCTGCATTTTCTGTAAGCTTGTAAAGGAATGCTGGCCTGCCAACACCATACCTTCTTGCAACATAATCCACAAACCCTTTCCTCTCGAGTGATATGAGGTGTTGCCTGATTCCCATGGGAGTGATACCCATCTGTCTGCTCAGGTCATCTATAGAGAGAGGACCTTTCTTTTTTAGAAGGAAGAGGATCCTCTCCCTTGTCGGATTTTCATTAATAAACGTAACCACGGACAAAGAATAGCATTTTACAAAAATATTTGCAATATTTTTGTAAAAAATTATTATTTTTACGATGAAGAAAAAGTCAAGCCTCCCACAGGGAATCCAGCAATTCACGGTAAAGCATCACGAACAATTTATTATCACATGGCGTACTTATTCCGCTTGTAATATACTCTCCAACCCTTCTTTTCTTAGGTAATTGTTGCTTTTTATTCTTCAGGTATTGAATAAAATATTAGTAGA
>JBGQMP010000109.1:0-5583 GCA_041500685.1 Thermodesulfovibrionia bacterium
CTTGTGATAAAGCCAAAACCCTTGGACTCATTGAACCACTTAACTGTTCCTTTAGCCATCTTTTTTACCTCCTTACGTATAGACTAAAGTCTCAGAATGAAATCAGGATTAATAAAAAAAGGCCGCAAAGCCTAAAAGTCTTTGCGGCCTTAACAGTTACAAAAACTTCCGAAACTTCACAAATAAAATAACATATTTGAAAATAAAAAGTAAACCCTGTAGAATTTCACTTATTCCCTGTGTCAGAAATAGTTACAAAGCAGCGTATAATCTTTATATTAGCTCAGTTTTTAAAAAAAACAGGGTATTCTGACGGGGTTAACATTCTGCTTGTCTTCCGTGATATAATGCCTATAAAACCAAGGAGGGTACATTGGCAAGACCTGGAGCATATAAGAGTGAAAAGAGAAGAAAGGAAATAACCCGTCTGAAAAAGCAGGAAGAGAAAAGACAGCGGCGTTTACTTAAAAAAGACAGTGGTGAAAAGGGTCCTGAGCTGATAGATTCAGAGGACAAAGAGAAAGAACAAGAGAATTAAAGCGATAAGAATGTATTGATAGAGGCAGGCCCAGATTATAATACGTTCCCTCTGATCAAAACTTTATATGAATTAAAAAGTAAAGTCTGTTCTTGCTAAATGAGGCTGGTAATGTAATAACTGCTGTATCTTTTCCTGCACCTCTTCGGGCGTCAAGACAGATCCACCAGGTCTTCCATAAAACAATACTTCGGATCTGCCGTTAATTGCCAACCTGACATCCTCAATCATCTGGCCGGTATTCATCTCTATGGTAATAAAACGCTTATTTTCTCCTGCAAGAAGGGAAAGTTCTTTTTCAGGAAATGGAAAGAGTGTAATTGGTCTGAAGAGGCCGACTTTAAACCCTTCACGCCTGATCTTCTTTACAGCAGAGAGGGCAATTCTTGCTGCAATTCCAAAGGCGACTAATATAATTTCCGCATCGTCAGTATAGTAGCTTTCAAACTTTACATCCTTTTCCTTCATCCTTTTATATTTTTTCTGCAGAAGAATATTCCTTCCTTCAAGTTCACCTTCTCCCATACAGAGGGATCTTATCACACGTGGTTCCCTGTCTTTGCATCCATCAAGTACCCAATCCTTATTTGGGAGATCGGGTCTTACATACTGTGTTGTGTAGAAGGGTTCCATTACCTGACCAAGAATGCCGTCCGACAATATCATGACAGGATTTCTGTATTCGTCTGCTTTGTCAAAAGCAAGCATTGTAAGGTCCCACATCTCCTGAAGGTTATAAGGTGCATATACGAGGAGTCTATAGTCGCCATGTCCTCCACCCTTGCAAGCCTGAAAATAATCGCCTTGGCTACCAGAGATGTTCCCAAGGCCTGGCCCACCCCTTTGAATATCCACGATAACGGCTGGAAGTTCTGCCCCTGCCATGTATGATATCGTCTCCTGTTTCAGGCTCATTCCAGGGCTGCTTGATGAGGTCATAGCCCTTACACCAGCAACAGATGCACCATAGACTATGTTTATTGCAGATAGTTCGCTTTCAGCCTGGATAAAGACACCTCCAACCTCAGGCATCCTCCAGGACATATATTCAGGAATTTCATTCTGGGGAGTTATTGGGTATCCTGCATAGAAACGACAGCCTGCCTGAATTGCTGCCTCGGCAATTACTTCATTGCCTTTCATGAGGAACTTTTTATTCACGTCTGAAATTATAGCACAAAAATCCTAAATCTGTTCAATAAATATTGTAATGTTGAAAGATAAATATGCCCTATACAAAATACATTTTATATCTTATAATTTGAAAGCAATGTGAGTATCATGCAGTCTTATTTTAGGAATCGGGTTTATGGTAATGGTATGTTGATAAAATGAAGATGAAGCTTATTTATGGCCAACAAGATTCATGCAGTATCTCATATTCGAAAATGGAAAGGTCGTCAATATTAGAACAGGCGGCTATGGTTTTTAAATGGACATCTTTTCCTTTTATGATTTCCTGAAGAGGAGACAGAGCATTCGCATATTGAGGGATTATGACGTATAAGAAAAAGAAACCCGTTGAAGGACGTAAATGGTACAGGTACCATTTCTTTGGCAAAGCTGAGATTACAGTCGCAGAAGATAAGACTGTTGTTGATGCATCTGTAGCCAATATCTCCTTAGCAGGGATTGGAATATACTCACCTGTTCCTATAGATAAAGGGAAAAAGATAAAGATAAAAATCTCTTTCATCGATAAGAGTGGCAAGGTGCGAGAGGATTTTACTGAAGGCAAGGTTGATTGGCTTTCAAAGTTGGGAAACATCTATCTCATGGGTATCTTTTTTGATGAGGAACTGAACGTAATTGATCAGCCTACGCTCGTTAAGCATCTTGCATGGCTTACCAATACATACAATTTGCCTCAGCCATTCAAGGATAAAAGGATTTCGTTGCTGTAAAAGGTATGTATTTCCAGGAACTAATTTTAAAACTCCATCAGTTCTGGTCAGGAAAGGGTTGTGTTCTCCTTCAACCTTATGATATGGAGGTGGGTGCTGGCACATTTCATCCTGCAACATTCTTCAGGGTTTTAGGGCCAGAGCCGTGGAGAACAGCTTATGTTGAACCATCAAGAAGGCCAACGGACGGAAGATATGGGGAAAATCCAAACAGGCTCCAGTACTATTATCAATACCAGGTCATATTGAAACCATCTCTACCTGATAGTCAGGAAGTTTATCTCGAAAGTCTTTCATATTTAGGTATTGATCCGCTCAAGCATGATATAAGATTTGTCGAGGATGACTGGGAATCGCCCACTCTCGGTGCCTGGGGCCTCGGGTGGGAGGTTTGGCTCGATGGAATGGAGATTACGCAGTTCACCTATTTCCAGCAGGTTGGAGGCATTGACCTTAAACCCGTTTCAGTCGAATTGACCTATGGGTTGGAGAGGATTGCTATGTATCTCCAGGGAGTGGATAATGTATTTAATCTTCTCTGGTGTAAGGACATAAAATATGGAGAGGTACATCATACGAGTGAGGTAGAATTCTCGAAGTTCAATTTTGATTATGCAAATACAGAACTGTTAACAAGACAGTTTGATGAATACGAGAAAGAGTCGATCAGACTCAATAAACTCGGCCTTGTACTTCCTTCTTATGAGTTCTGCCTGAAATGCTCCCATACCTTTAATCTCCTTGATGCACGGGGAGTCCTTTCTGTTACCGAGAGGACGGGGTATATTGCGCGAGTGAGGAATCTTGCTCGGATCAGTGCGGAGGCATATTTGGAGCAGAGGGAAGAGAAGGGTTTCCCTCTACTGAAAGTTACTCAGTAATAAAATCGGTCGATAAAATCTTACTTAACTATTGTTAATTCTTATCCTCAATTTCACAAGCTCATAACTCTACCCAAACGTTGCATTAACAAGGAGGCAGACATGCTGAAAACCCCTGCAAATCGACAAGATTTTATTCTGATACACGTGACCGTAGATTCCACCTTTTGTGTATTCCTGAAAAGGCTGGCAGACCACATGGGAGGGCTGTAAGGTGTCGATGGCAGGGCTTTTCATCACATCTGCCTCCTCAAGCGAAGAAAATTTATGCAACTGGTGGGTTTAATTGATAATTATCATCGACCGAGACATTTCGAGAACAGACAATTGGAAAAAAGACTGATATGGTGTATCATAAGTGTAGTACTAAGGAGGTGAATCTCTATGCCAACAAAAAATCCCAGAATTAACGTGGTCCTTGAAAAGCCCTTATATAACAATGTCGAGCGTCTTGCCGAGCGAGACGGAGTTTCCTTATCTTTGAAGGTACGTGACCTCGTAAAGGAAGCACTGGAAATAGAGGAGGATATTGGTCTTGCTCAACTGGGCGAAATCAGAGAAAAAACTTTCAACAGGAAGAAATCACTTAAACATGATGAGGTCTGGTAGAGTTGACCTTTGAGCTGAGATATCATCCAGACGTTCGAGATATCGACATTCCCAAACTCAATGAAACTCTGAAAAAACGTATCAAGAAGGCAATAGAAGAACGCCTTTCAATATCCCCCCATCGATATGGAGAACCGCTCAGAAAAACTCTCAAGGGATACTGGAAACTAAGAGTCGGTAATTACAGAGTAGTCTACAAAGTTGAGGGAAATGAAGTGTGGATATTCGCAATTATCAACCGAAAAGACGTATACACAAAGGTTATCAAAAGAATTTGACGGTGAGCAGCAATAAAAAACCTTCTTCGTTGTTTATTCCAGTCAAGATATATTTATATGTACATTTGGCTTTTAAGATCTGTAGCAAACGCCTCGTCAGGGCCCGATAGAGAGCAAGCGTTCACATAGGAAGAGAGGTTTTAAGCGGGGTCAGATATGTCTCTCTTTCGGTAATGCGTATCTTTGAAACCTGATACAATTGTGCTGGCTACAGATGGGAATCAACAAAATCGGTTGTCAACAAAATTAAAAAATAATTCATATCTAGGAACGACCTTTTAATGAAAGAGCCTTGTCGAAAAAGTATTCCAATTAATTTGACAATAAATGATACCTGAGCAATAATACGCAAATATGAGACTCTCACTATCGAGATGTTTCGTACGGGGTAGTAAGAGCACGAATATTACTTGTGGGGTAGTAACACTCTTTGAAGCAGCCTCAGTATACCAAATAACTGCTTTCCCTTTTAACATTTCAAGGTTTATCCCCAACTCTAAGACTTCCTATCTTAGGCTTATGAAAAATAAATACAAAGCAAAAAAACAACTTATTAACCAATTTGCCAAAAGGTAGTATCCTATGAACATTTTGGGTCAACTTGTTGTCTTTACTTCTTCGGCAGTCTACGGGGTTCATTATGTTAAATACAGTTAAGGTTCCAAAACAGTTTGAGCCAATATTCCAGAAAGCTCAGGAATACGTAAGTAGATATTTTAAGAAAAGAAAAGAAGATCCTTCAAAAGGCATGATTGAAATATTTGGAGAACGCTATATTTTGGTAAGAGCGGCTTCTATGTCTATTGATTTTTTCGAGAGCATAAAAAATTTATATAAGGATCAGGGCGAGGAAGAAGCGTTTAATGTTGCCAGGCAGCTCCTTTTCGATATAGCCCATGCTATCGGCAGACAGGATGCAAAAAGCTTCCATAAAAAAATGGAGCTCAAAGATCCCATTGAGAAGCTTTCCGCCGGGCCGATTCATTTCTCACATTCAGGATGGGCTTTTGTTGATATATTTGCTGAATCAAGGCCTGTCCCAGATGAAAGTTACTACCTTATATATGACCATCCATTTTCGTTCGAATCTGATGCCTGGCTGAGGTCCGGAAGAAAGAGCGATTTTCCGGTTTGCGTGATGAATGCCGGTTATTCTTCGGGGTGGTGCGAGGAAAGTTTCGGCCTGCCGCTGGTTGCCTCGGAAATAATGTGCCGGGCAAAAGGGGATGATGCGTGTCGTTTTATAATGGCACATCCCTCAAAGATAGAAGGTTACATAGGAAACTATTTGAAGAAAGAACCAAAGTTGGCAAAAAAGATTACTAAATACGAGATACCGGGATTTTTTAAAAGAAAGGAAATGGAAAGAGCAC
>JBGQMP010000110.1:0-5551 GCA_041500685.1 Thermodesulfovibrionia bacterium
TCCATAAAATAGCCAAAGGCTATCTTCTCAGAGGTCGCTTCTGCATGAAAATCTATAATAATTATCTTTGTTGTGCTGCTTAGTCTTTCTACCTCCTCTTTGGCAGTCCTGAAAGGACAATCTATATTCGACATAAAGACCCTTCCGGATATATTCATAACTCCTACTTTTTCACCATTTGAGATGGTGTAAATGACACTTCCAAAACCTGGCACACCAGGGGGATAGTTAAAAGGCCTGAGTACCCTGTCTTCCTTAGAAATCTGGGCGATAAACTCTTTCTTATCCCAAACATGGTTTCCTGTTGTAATTATATGTATGCCATACCCTAAAATTTCAGAAACAATCTTGTCAGTTATCCCAAAGCCACCAGCTGCATTCTCGCCATTTGCAATAACTAAATCTATCTTATACCTGTCAACAATAGTAGGGAGCAAAGCCTTTGTCGTTATCCTACCCACTTTTCCTACTATGTCACCGATGAAAAGTACTTTCATAGTGACAAGTGATAAGTGACAAGTGACAAGTGAGCTACAAAAACAACCTCGTTACTTGTTACTCGTAACTTGTTACTACTTTGCGTATTCCACATATCGTGACTCTCTGATCACGGTAACCTTTATCTGACCAGGATATGTCATTTCTGATTCTATTTTTTTCGCTAGCTCCTTCGATATCATGGAGGACAGTTCATCATTCACATCTTCGGGCTTGACGATTATCCTTAATTCTCTTCCAGCTTGAATTGCATAACACTTCTCAACACCCTTGTAGGAGAGTGCCATCTGCTCGAGTTTTTCGAGGCGCTTGAGATAACTCTCTATGCTTTCCTTTCTGGCGCCCGGGCGTGCTGCTGACAGAGCATCGGCAGCAGTTACAAGGGCAGCCTCGACCGTTGTTGGGTCTCCTTCTCCGTGGTGTACTAATATGGCATTTATTACTTTCTGATTTTCTCCATACTTCTTTGCTACGTTTGCACCAATCTCCTGGTGTGATCCTTCTACTTCATGGTCTACCGCTTTTCCGATGTCATGGAGGATGCCAGCCCTCTTTGCCAGTTTTACATCTACACCGAGTTCACCAGCCATCAATCCTGCAAGGTATGCTACCTCCCTTGAATGCTGAAGGACATTTTGACCATAAGATGTCCTGTATTTGAGCCTACCGAGGAGTTTTAATAGTTCCGGGTGTATGCCAGAAAGTCCAAGGTCGAAAACAGCCTTTTCACCTTCTTCTCTAATTAGTGTTTCAACCTCCTTTCTCACCTTTTCTACTATTTCTTCAATCCTTGTGGGATGTATCCTCCCGTCTGTTATAAGTCGTTCAAGAGAAAGCCTCGCAATTTCACGCCTTACAGGATCAAAAGCTGAAAGGGTTACCACTTCTGGTGTATCGTCAACAATCAAGTCAACACCCGTTGCTGCCTCGAGGGCCCTAATATTCCTGCCCTCTCTGCCGATTATTCTCCCCTTCATTTCATCATTGGGGAGGGTTACGGCAGTTATCGTTGCATCAGCAACATAGTCACTTGAGTACCTCTCTACTGCAAGCCCCATGATTTCCTTAGCCTTTTTCTCTGCGTTTTCTCTGGCTTCATCCTCTAACCTTTTGACAAGTTTAGCAGCTTCAAACCTCGATTCTTCTTCAATCCTCCTCAGAAATTCCTGTTTTGCCTCTTCTGAGCTTAACCCCGATAGTTTCTCAAGCACTTGTGTCTGTTCCTTTATCAACTGGTTATAATGGTTTTCCCTCTCCTGTATGCCTCTTTCCTTTACGTTGTAATCCTTTTCTCTTTTAGATACCTCTTGTTCTTTCTTTTCAAGTTGGTCAAACTTTTTCTCAATAGTTTCCTCTTTATGCCTTAACCTCCTATCGAGATGGTTCAGTTCGGAACGCCTCTCCTTGAGCTCCTTTTCGACCTCTGATTTGGCTTGATAGACAATATCCTTAGCCTCCAGAAGTGCCTCTTTTTTAATCTTTTCAGCTTCTTTCTTGGACTCCTCAATGATCTTAGCCTTTTCAATTTCAATTTCTATTTCTATAGCAGCTTTTTTTCTCTTGAGACTTAAGCGGTAGATAAGACTCAGAACAATCCCTGTGATGAGCCCTGTAAATACTGCTACCAGTAAATATCCTGTTTGAGTCATTTTATTTCAAACCTCCTTCCCCTTTCCTCCTGCATACGGAGATATACTCTCATGAGGCTTAAAGCCCTTTTTGAAAAATGTGCTTTTGTGGCTGGGTTATGACGTAAATAAGACTTTTGGAGGTGAGAAATCTTTATTCTTAAAGGTTATACTCTGTCTACTCTCTATCATAGAATTATTTATAATCCTCCATAAAAGCATAAACATCATAAAAGACCAACCACATAGCTAAAATAAACCCGCCCTGCCGTGTAAGGAAGAATTAGATCCGCCTATAGTATAGGTGGGTACCCTGAAAGAGACTTCAGGCTTTCTCCTCGAAGGAGACATGCACACCGACTCTTTACGCAGGCTCCCAAAAGATCTAATTTGCCGGATCAACTTTCTCACTTATCACAAACAGGGCAGGTAACACCCTGATTTGCACCTCCAGTTAAAATAAAAATCTACCTCGATTACTTATTAGATTATCACAAATAGCATATTAGGGCAAGAAAAAACTACCTTTTTTGCGTGACCTTTTTTGTCCTCAGTTCAAGACTTTTGCCTTGTGTTAAAGAACAATTTTTAATAAACTATAAAAAGATTATTATGTTTTTTAACGTGTTTTCCATAAAAGAGGTTTAAGGGAGTGAAGGCCTTAATTTTAGCAGGCGGAGAAAATAAAAGACTTCCGGTAAGGAAGGGGTTTCTCGAGATAAAGGGCAAGAAGATTATTGAGTCCAATATTGAACTCCTCAAGGAAATTTTTGACTGTGTTATTATAAGCACCAATAATCCCGAGTGCTATTTTTATCTCGGTGTCCCGATGGTTGGAGATATCATGGAATATAGGGGACCCATGACAGGCATACTTTCAGCCTTGATAACACTTGAGGCTCCTGATATTTTTGTTACCGCTTGCGATATGCCTTTCATGAAGCCTGAGCTCATCCGACATATTATTAGTAGGTGGGAAGATAAGTGGGAAGCTGTAATCCCTATCTTTGATAGTAAGCCCCAACCCCTACTGGGTATATATTCAAAAAAGCTTGTGCCGAAAATTGAAGAAAGTATAAGAGAAGGCGTAAGAGGTCTAAGGGAATTTCTCAAAAAAATAGAAGTCCTTTATGTAGGTGAAGATGAGGTGAGGGCGATAGACCCAGATGGGAGATCTTTCGTTAACATAAATACCGTAGAAGACTATGAAAGAGAGCGATTAGCAGTCAGCAGTTAGCATGTTTATAAACTGCCACCTGCTATCTGCTTTTAAAGAGAGGAGGAAAATATGTTTGGTTTAGGAATGCAGGAGCTACTTATCATACTGGTAATAGTTGTTGTTCTGTTCGGTGCGACAAGATTACCCCAGATTGGCAGTGGTATAGGACAGGCAATCAGAAATTTTAAAAAGGGCGTGTCTGAGTCTGACGAAATAGATGTAACACCAAAGAAAGAATCGAAAAAAGAAGAGATAGAGAAAAAAGAAAAAGAAGGTGAATAGGGGAGCAATTGCAGAAATTAATCTTTCTGCAATAGCGCATAATCTCAAGACTGTCAGCAAAGCTGTTAAAAAAATACCCATTATAGCTGTTGTTAAGGCAGATGCTTATGGCCACGGGTGTATAGAGGTCTCAAAAAGGTTGATTCAAGAAGGGGCCTCTTTCCTTGCGGTAGCATATACAGGGGAGGCTATACCGCTCAGAGGTGCTGGTATTACTGCACCAATAATCGTCCTTTTTGACTGCAAAGATATCGATAATTTTTTTGATTTTGATCTCCTGCCGGTTATACATCACACAACTACTGCATCAGCTCTATCACAAGTAGCAAAAAAGAGAGGGACTACAATAAAGGTTCACGTGAAGATAGATACAGGAATGGGAAGGCTTGGTCTAAGTGGTAACTATATTTTCGAGGATATTATTCGAATTGCAGATATGGAGGGTATAGAGCTGGCTGGACTCATGAGTCATTTTTCGGATGCTTATCTTTCAGATAGGTCATATGCGACTGTGCAGCTCAAACAATTTATTATGATTAGAGAAGCACTATGCAAGAAACTGAATAAAAAGATCTTTTCGCACATAGCAAACAGTGCAGCAGCTCTCAACTTTGAGGACGCCCACCTTGATGCCGTGAGGCCAGGGCTCATGCTCTATGGATACTCCCCGCTGAGTCAGAATCCAAATCCCCCTTTATCTCAGGATAATCCACCCATCTCCCCTTTAACTCTCATACCTGCAATGAAGGTCAAGACAGAAGTCCTCTGTATAAGAAACCTTCCCCCTTATTCTCCGATAAGCTATGGCAGAACATTCATAACGAAGCGGCATAGCAAAATCGGAGTACTACCACTGGGTTATGCAGATGGTTATAGCAGACTTCTTTCCAATAATGCAGAGGTGCTTGTGAAAGGCACGCGTGTGCCTGTAGTAGGGAGAGTATGCATGGACCTCACAATGGTTGACCTTACTGAGGTAAAGGATGCAAGAGAAGGTGATGAAGTGGTTATTCTTGGACAACAGGGCAATGAGTCGATAACCGCTCATGAACTTGCGTGGAAAGCGCAGACGATACCATATGAGATACTTACATCCCTTGGCAGTCACTCAAGGAGGGAATATATCAATAAATCTTTACGTAGCAAGAGTAAAGATTCTATGCTATAAAATGTATTTTTAACGAAAAAAAGAAAGGAGGTGAATAAAATGAAGATACCCTTTATGAGGCATGTGGTATGGTATCTCGTTGCTGTGATGTTCATAATAGGTATTGCACCAAGGGTAGATGCGGGTCTTGTGGAATCAGAGATTACTTCTCTTACACATGTCGACAGGACTGCTGACCTTGGAAAAATACAGAAGGTTCTGGAGACAAAGGCGATAAGTAAGCGGCTTGAACAGTTAGGTCTCACACAGGATGAGATTCAGAAAAAACTCACTCAGCTTAGTGACCAGCAGATTCACCAGATCGCCACGAAATTGGATGACCTCAAGATCGGAGGCGATGGCCTTGGAATAATAATTGCCGTTCTTGTGATCGTAATACTCGTTATCGTCATATTGCAGCTCACAGGGCATAAAGTTATTGTAACGTAATGAATGAAGAAGGATGAGGGCGGGAGGAAAAATACAAGCAATACGGGAATAAAAAAACCCTTCTTTCCTCCTTCATTCTTTATCCTCTTCACCTTTGTTTTATTATATTCCTGCGCTACCGTTACCAATATCAGCCAGAGCCACATCATAGAAAATGTCCCATTTTATCCACAGACCAGCTATCAATGCGGGCCAGCTTCCCTTGCCGAGGTGCTAAACTATTGGGGGGTCAAGGTAATGCCTGATGAAATTGCCAGAGAAATCTACAGCAATTCTGCAAGAGGAACACTGGGCATTGATATGGTTCTTTATGCTCAGAAAAAAGGA
>JBGQMP010000111.1:0-5545 GCA_041500685.1 Thermodesulfovibrionia bacterium
CCGACACCCCCAAGGACGGCCAGAATACCTAATATAAACGTGAAGACGAGCAAAATAAGAGACCATGCCCACCATGGGATTTGTGAGCCTGATGCTTCTGCTGCGGGCACTGTAGATGGTTCAGTGGTTGCAAACACGGTACCAGCTAACAATATTATCGTCAGAAAAACTAACGCAATGAAAGAATATCCCAGCAGTCTCTTTCCCATATTCAACTCTTTTCCCTCCTTATTTATAGATTGACTTGATAAAACGTCTCTTCTTAAATAATTGTTTTGATTTGCAACAACTCAGATGTATTTCGCAACGAAATATAATATTTTTAATCAAGAGTTAAAGTCAATAGGAAAAATTTTGGTGTGCTATGCTCTAACCTCCCTTACAATTTGACTAAATCGGATGACTGTTTTATAGTTTTATATTAATTATGGTACAGAGCATGACAGGCTTCGGTAGTGCAGAGAAAAGTGGCTTCAGGGTAGAAATTCGTTCTCTGAATCACAGATTTATCGATATATCAATAAAGACACCCCCTTATCTGAGTCAACATGATATACCTCTGAGAAATATTATTAAAGAGAGGTTTCAGAGAGGGAGGTTTGATATCACTGTTTCTACAGATAACCATAAGTTAACACAAATAAATATAAATAAAGAAATGGCGAGGAAGATATATAATGCCTTCCTGGAATTACAGAAAGAACTCTCCATACATGGTCAAATAGGTATCGACACTCTCGCGGGATACAGGGAGCTTCTTGTAGAAGAAGCGCCTCAATACGACATCAATGTACTTTATACCGCCTTTCATGAGGCTGTCTCCGACCTTGAAGCTATGAGAATAAGAGAGGGTAGAATGCTTTCAGAGGAGCAACGACTTAGGGCAGAGTCATTGAACAGTATCAATAATAAAATAAAATCCGTAACTCCCCATTTACTTGAAAAGTATAAGGAAAAGTTCCATGAGAAACTGGGGTTGCTCCTCGATGCGAGAGAGATGGACAGTACAAGGGTAATGCAAGAGGCCGCAATAATGGCCGAGAAACTCGATATATCAGAAGAAGTAAACAGGATAGAAAATCACATTAGACAGTTCATAGAGACACTCGATAAAGGGAACGTTATCGGAAGAAAGCTCGATTTTCTTTTACAAGAAATAGGCAGGGAAGTGAATACGATAGCATCTAAATCAAGCGATTACACGATATCCAGATTGACCGTAGATATGAAGATCGAGATTGAAAAGATGAGAGAACAGATGCAGAATATACAATGAAAAAAGTTAAACGGCAAAGGTAACGAAGCCTGTATCGGTTGTGTGTAACGGTAACGTGGAAAAGCCGAATGACATAGCCGATAAACGAAACGGGCATCGTGGCCGTAACCGTAACCTGAAAGGGGTTCCAGTGTGAAAAAAGGTGACTTAAGGCCAGTACTCGTTAATATAGGTTTTGGCAATGTAGTGGCAAGCTCTAAGGTGGTGGCAATTGTTACCCCAGGTTCTGCGCCAATGAGGAGACTTCGAGAGGAGGCAAAAAAAAGAGGTAAACTCATTGATGCGACTGAAGGAAGGCGTACCCGCTCGATAATAGTAACAGACTGCGATCATATCATCCTTTCAGCGCTTCAGGCTGAAACGATTACTCAGAGATTCTTTGAAAATAAAGAGGCACTTGAAGAAGGGTAAGGGTATTCTCTTTATGGTCTCTGGCCCCTCAGGTACAGGAAAAACAACGCTCTACAAAGCAGTTGCATCGGCACTACCCAACCTGAAAAATTCTATCTCTTATACAACCCGCCCACCACGGCCAGGAGAAATGAATGACAGAGAATACACATTTATCGGCAGAGATGAATTCAGGGCAATGATTGATAAAGGAGAATTTGTCGAGTGGGCAGAGATTCATGGGGAGCATTACGGCACGTCGAAGAAGAGGCTTGAAGGGATTGTGGATTCCGGTGTTGATGCTATCCTTGATATAGACATACAGGGTGCAATGCAGCTCAAAAAAAAATATAAGGGAGGGGTATATATCTTTGTACTTCCACCCTCTCTGGAAGTTCTGAAAGAAAGACTTGAAAAACGCAGGGCAGATTCGAGGGAAGAAATAGAAAAAAGGCTCAAAATAGCGGTTGAGGAAATTAAAAAGTATCGGGAGTATGACTATGTTATAGTAAATAATATACTCGAAGAGACATTGAAAGAACTCGAGGCAATAATAATTTCCCACAGGCTCAGCGCAAAGATGGTTGACCCTGAGTGGATTAAAAGGAATTTTTAATATAAGTCCGCTTAAGGCGGAAGGAGGAAAAGATGGATGTCGTTTCTCTGCCAATTGATTACGACAGAAATAAGATTGACGGAAGATTTAGGGTTGTAGCAATAGCATGCCAAAGGGCAAAGGAGCTTTCTTTCGGCGCTAAATCCAAGGTTAAAACAAAGGCGAAGAAGATTACGACGATAGCTATTGAAGAGACAACATTGAACAGTCTCGAATTCTTAACAGGTGAGCAGGCCAAAAAGGCGAAAGAAGAGGCAAGGAAGTTAGACTATAGAAGACTCCTTGAGGAAAGGGAGAAAGGAATCCCGGGTGAGGAGGTCACAGAGCTCGAGAAAGACCTGAAGGTCTATCTCCACGAAAAGGAAGCAACAGACAAGAAGGCCCTGGAGAACCTCTTCGGTGAGAGAAGAGAAGAAGGTCTTGAGGAATAAGTCTGTACTCCTCGGTGTAACGGGTGGAGTTGCGGCTTACAAGGCTATTGAACTCATAAGAAGACTCGGAGAAGAAGTTGCATCGGTTACCGTGATAATGACCGAGGCTGCCAAAAAATTTATAACCCCCCTATCTCTCGAAATTGCCTCTCAAAACAGGGTTTATTCTGACCTCTTTAGTGACCCCATGGCCCATATAACATTGCCTGCTCATGCAGATATCATGGTTATCGCTCCTGCAACTGCAAACACGATTGCAAAGTTTGCAAGGGGTATTGCTGATAATCTCCTCAGCACCTGTCTTCTTTCATTCACCGGGAAAATAGTCATTGCACCCTCTATGAACTGGAGGATGTATGAGAACCCTATTTTCCAGGAGAACTTGAAATATCTTCTTTCCCGTGGAGTCATCCAGGCCGGGCCCGAAAGAGGAAGCCTCGCATGTGGAGAAGGAGGAATCGGAAGGATGTCAGAGACCTCCGAGATAATTGAGACTATCAAGTCCACCCTCAGCCCGAAAGACCTTGCCAGGGAAAAGGTGATCGTGACCGCTGGTCCTACCAGAGAGTACCTTGACCCTATACGGTTTATATCAAACAGGTCATCAGGAAAGATGGGATATGCCATAGCAAGGGCTGCCTTAAGAAGGGGCGCAGAGGTAACCCTTATAAGCGGCCCTTCAATATTAAGTCAACCGAAGGGTGTCAAATTCATTTCTGTAGAGACAGCAGTTGATATGTTCGATGCGGTAAATCAAGAACTGTCTTCATCAACGGTGCTGGTGATGTCTGCTGCTGTTTCTGATTTCATGCCCGCAGAAAAGGCAGAAGAGAAGATTGAGAAATCTGAAGAACTGCTTTTGCGTTTACGCCAAACACCTGATATCATCTCAGGGATTGGAAAAAGGGAAGACAGGCCATTTATTATCGGTTTCGCAGCTGAAACAGGGAGAAAAATTGAACGTGCAAGAGAGAAATTAAAAGAAAAGAATATGGATATGATCATATTAAATGATGTTACAAAAGCTGGTTCAGGGTTTGATGTTGATACAAACAGTGTTGTCATTATTGACAGGGAAAAGGAGACAAGCCTTCCACTTTTGAGTAAGGATTCAGTGGGAGAGGCAATATTAGATAGATTGGTCCAACTTAGAGCTTGACTTTTTACTCCTTTTAGATAAAAATTTTGGCATATCATGGAATTCCAAGAAATCGATAGATTGAAAGAGAGGGTGGATAAAGACCCGAATTCCAAGCTCTTCGTCCCTCTTGCCGAAGAATACAAAAAAGCAGGGATGCTCGACGAGGCCATAGATGCCCTTACGAAGGGACTTGCAAGACACCCTAACTATATGAGTGCACGCGTTTCCTTAGGTAAGATATATCTCGAAAAGGGAATGCTCAGTGAGGCAAGTGCAGAATTTGAAAAGGTTGTTAGCGCTATCCCTGACAATCTCTATGCCCACAAGAAACTTGCTGAGATTTATAGAGCCCTCAGTGAGAGAGAAAAGGCTGTAGAGGAATTCGGGAAGGTATTAAAACTGAACCCGACAGATGAAGATGCTGCAAAAAGCCTCGCTATTCTCGAAGGAAGGTTTACAGTTCAACCCGAAGCTACAGAAATGGTAAGGGCCATGATGAAAGAAGATAAGCCATCTGAGGTCCCTGCCAACGAACCTTTAAAGGAACTGGGTGAAGCTCCTTTCAATGTGGAAGAAGTATTGAAAGAAACGCTTGAAGAACAAGAAAGGCTTCCGGAAAAAGAGATATTTACATCCGAGGACGTATTTGAAGAATCAGAGATTGCAGTAAGAGATATTCATGAGGCTCTGGAAAAAGGAGTATTTGATAAGTCTCAGATAAATATAGGCAACGCAGATACATATATATCTCAAGGCAGGTATGCAGAGGCCCTGAATGTATACAGTAGACTACTCTCGATAGAACCCAGTAATGTTTATGTTTTACAGCGTCTTGAAGAACTAAGGGCCCTTTTGAAACTCCTCGGGAGAGGCAAGGAAGAATTGATATCAAGGATGAACAGTTTTCTTGATGGTATAAAAAAGAGGCAGGGCGAGTTTTTCAGAACTCTTTCAAGGGACTCGGGTAAATCCTGAATTCAACAGGTGAAGAACAAAGGGAATGAAGGTCTTAGTCATCCACGGCCCTAACCTCAATCTCCTCGGTACAAGGGAGACTGATGTATATGGAACCAAATCGCTCGATGAAATAAACAATGATATCCTTTCCCTCGCCTCAGACCTTGGTATCGATGTCAGGATACTGCAGCTTAATAGCGAGGGGGAGATAATAGACGCTATCCAGAAAGGTTCCTATGACGCTCTGATCATAAATCCTGCCGCTTACACACACACGAGTATTGCTATAAGAGATGCCCTTCTCGCGGTAGGCAAACCTTCGATAGAAGTACATCTCTCAAATATCTACCGACGCGAGGAATTCAGGAAGAAGTCTTTCTTAGCAGATGTTGCTATTGGGCAGATAAGCGGTTTTGGACCTGACAGTTACCTTCTTGCCCTAAGGGCAGCAAAAGGCATCCTTTCCAAATAACTAATGGACATCCTTGTAGCAATCCGGGGTATCCAAAATTTGAATAATCTTCCTGACTGTCATTCCTACCCCTTTTGTCATTCCCGCGAAACAGGCTGTTGCAGAATTGTCATAACCAGTAAAAATGTCATGCTAAACTTGTTTCAGCATCTAATAAAATCAATAGGTTATGAGATCCCGAAACAAGTTCGGGATGACAAAATACTATTTCTGCAACAGCCTGGAAAGCGGGAATCCAGAGGTAATCTCCAGCTGGAATCCG
>JBGQMP010000112.1:0-5524 GCA_041500685.1 Thermodesulfovibrionia bacterium
GGATAAGGGAGAACCTGAGATTGAAGCAAAAAGAAGATGTTCAAGCAGTTATGAACAGCAGCATTAATGAGGTCCTGTCAAGGACAATTATAACCTCCGCAACCGTTCTTCTTACATCGTTAGCACTGTTTTTCTTTGGTGGCGAAGTTTTACATGACTTCTCGCTCGCCATGATCATGGGTGTTATTGTTGGAACCTACTCATCTATTTTCGTTGCAAGCCCGACAGTACTTCTGTGGGGAGGCAAAAGACCATTTGCGAAGAAGTAAGGACACGGTGAATCAGTGAAACGGGGAACCGGAGAATCGGAAATTTCTCCCCGTCTCCGTGTCTCCCGTTCTCCGGGTCCTTCATAATGAACAGGCGATGGCTTGTCAACAGGACTAACCCGGAATACATAGGGTATCTATCAAAAACTGCATCCATTTCCCCTGTCACGGCTCAAATATTGATAAACAGGGGTATAAAGACACCTCAGGATATATACGATTTCCTGAATCCGAGTATATCAAGTCTTTCAGATCCCTTTCAGCTTACAGGCCTAAAGACTGCCGTTGAAAGAATAAAAGAAGCTTTAAAGAAGGGTGAGAAGGTTCTCGTCCATGGCGACTACGATGCAGATGGTCTCTCTGCCACAGCAATAATGGTTTTTACCCTCAAGGAACTTGGTTTAGATGTCTCTTACTTTATACCTAACAGGATTACCCATGGGTATGGGTTTAATCTTGCTGGTGTGGAAAAGGCGAAGGAACTCGGGGCCAAACTCATAATCACCGTTGACTGTGGGATAACATCTTTTGAGGCAGTAGCTCTATCAAAAAAAGAGGGAATTGATGTAATTATAACCGATCATCACGAACCTTTAAAAAGCACAGAGCAACAGAAGGCAAAGAGCTTAGAGCATAAACCAATAGAAATTAGAGATCAAAAGCTCTCTGCACAAAGCTCTTCGCTCCTTCCAGATGCTGTCGCTATTATAAATCCTAAACTCCTGACTTCTGACTCTCGACTCTCGACTTTATCCGGTGCTGGAGTCGCATTTAAATTTGCTCAGGCATTAGACATCATGTGTAATGGGTCATGTGGAATGAGCACTGCACTCCTTGACCTTGCTGCCATTGGTACAATTGCTGATGTCATTCCTATCACAGGGGAAAACAGGATTATTGTCAAAGAAGGATTAAGGATTATAGAAGATGGGGCAAGACCAGGATTGAAGGCATTGAAGAAGGTATCTGGAATTGATGGGAGAGAGCTAAAATCAGGCTTGCTACCATTTACGGTAATCCCGAGAATCAATGCGGCTGGCAGGGCTTCTGATGCAGGTAACGTTGTAAGACTTCTCCTTACTAATTCTGAGGATGAGGCTATTGATATCTCATCCTGGCTGGATGGACTGAATTCGGAGAGGCAGCGAATAGAACGAGAAGTTCATCAGGAAGCCCTCTGTAAACTCAACGATAAAGGTATCTCCTCAGCTATAGTGCTTTCTTCAGAGGGATGGCATCCCGGTATTATCGGCATTGTTGCCTCAAGAATTGCTGAAGCTTTCTACAGGCCTGCCTTCGTTATTTCTATAGAAGGACGCGCTGCCATAGGTTCAGCTAGAAGCATACCTCCTTTTAACATATATGAGGGCCTCACAGACTGCAGTGAATTGTTTACAGGCTTTGGCGGTCATAAACAGGCTGCCGGATTTCGATTGAACTCCAAGGATATTCCATCCTTTGAGAAGAGGATAAACAGGATTGTAGAGGAAACCCTCAAGGAAAGTGATTTCATACCCTCCCTTGAAATAGATACCAATGTGGACCTGTCTCACATAAACTTCAATCTCATAAAAGAACTCAGGCTGCTTGAACCCCTCGGATTTGGTAATCCCGAGCCACTTTTAGGTTCAAAAGGGCTTGAGGTTCTCTTTCCAAGAGTAGTCGGTAACAATCACCTGAAGATGAAACTAAGACAGCAGTCTCAGTCTCTTGATGCGATAGGGTTTGATATGGGTACATTTTTCGATAGGCTTGAAGTCTCAACCACGATTGATGTTGTATTCACACCATGTATCAATGAATGGGAAGGTAGCAGATGCCTGCAGTTGAACCTGAAGGCATTCAGACCAAGTCTTTAAATAGTTTAAAGTGAAAAGTTAAAAGTGAAAAGTTCTCAAAACATTCAACTCTTAACCTCTAACTCTTAAGTCCTAACTCGTCACTGCTTTTAAAATTGTATAATAAATTATGACAGAGGAATCTCTGACCATGGATAACCTCATCAAAAAGGTCCTTTCTTATAATCCCGACGCAGATGTTGAAGTAATGAAGCAGGCCTATCATTTTTCGAGTGAGGCCCACTACAGCCAGAAAAGGATAGAAGGCTCACCATATATAGAACATCCCCTTGCAGTTGCATCGATCCTTGCTGATATGAAGATAGATACCGCAACCATAGCAGCAGGTCTTCTGCATGACACGATTGAAGATACAGGCAAAACAATAAATGAAATAAAGAAACTCTTTGGTGAAGAGGTCGCATTCCTTGTGGGATCTGTAACAAAGCTCTCTAAGATTGTCTGTAAGACAAAAGAAGAAGCCCAGGCAGAAAACTTCAGGAAGATGTTTTTGGCCATGTCAGAAGATGTCAGGGTAATGCTCATAAAATTTGCAGATAGACTTCATAATATGCGAACCCTCAAACACCTTCCTGAGGCAAAACGGCACAGGATTGCATTAGAAACTCTCGAAATCTACGCACCAATAGCAAATAGGCTCGGCATCGGTTGGTTAAGGACGGAACTTGAAGACCAGAGCTTTAAATTCCTCATGCCCAAACTCTACGGTGAACTCATAAGGAAGGTTGCAAAGAGAAAGGAAGAACAGGAGGGTTATTTAAAAGAACTTACTAAGATTGTAAATAACAAATTGAAAGAGGCAGCTCTCCCAGGAACAGTATCAGGAAGGGTAAAACATTACTATGGCATCTATCAAAAGATGCAGACTCAAAGGATTCCCTTTGAGCAGGTGCACGATGTTCTTGGTCTGAGAATAATTACTGATACAAAGGCTGATTGCTATGCAATCCTCGGCCTGATTCATTCTCTCTGGACACCAATACCTGGCAGATTCAGGGATTATATAGGTGTACCAAAATCAAACATGTACCAGTCTCTTCAAACGACTCTTATCGGGCCAAAAGGAGAGAGAGTCGAGTTTCAGATAAGGACCCAAGAGATGCATATGATTGCAGAACATGGTATCGCATCCCACTGGAGATATAAAGAAAAAGGTAAGATCGATGAAAAGAGCAGTAAATATATCTCATGGCTTCGGGAACTGATACATTCACAGAAAGAGCTTTCTGATGCAAAAGACTTCCTCGATGCTGTCAAAGGCGAAGTCTTTCCCGATGTAATCTATATCTTTACCCCGAAGGGAGACATAAAGGAGCTCCCTGTTGGTTCAACACCAGTAGATTTTGCCTACAGCATACACACAGAGGTAGGTCATAAATGCGTCGGTGCAAAAGTAAATGGCAGAATAGTACCCCTAAGGTACACCCTCAGAAGTGGCGACACGATCGAAATAATGACCTCTCCAACACATGGGCCAAGCAGAGATTGGCTTAAATTCGTTGTCACACAGCGAGCAAAGAACAGAATAAAACAGTTGATAAAGGCTGAAGAAAGGGAACAGGCTGAACAGCTGGGTCTTAAGCTCCTTGAGGGAGAACTGAAAAGGCATGACCTCAACCTGTCAGTCCTTAAATCCGAAAATATGCGGGGAGTTTTGGCGTTCTTCAATATCGAGTCTCTCGATGAGCTCTGCGTCTCTATTGGCTATGGAAGACTATCAGCTCACCAAATTGTCAACAAACTATTGCCTGAGAAACCGGCAGAAGAAGTTCCTGCTGCAAAGGTAACAAAACCTCCAAAGGAACAGAAGGGCATTACCATAAAAGGAGTTGATAATGTTTTATATCATACGGCTAAATGCTGCTTCCCCGTTCCTGGTGACAAACTCGTTGGTTTTGTAACGAGAGGCCGGGGGGCAACAATTCATCGCGAAGATTGTTCAAACCTCGACCAGCTGGCTGTTGACAATGCACGGCTCGTTGATGTCGAATGGAAGACAGCAGGAGATGCGACATCACTTGCAAAGCTATTCGTAGAGACCGTTGATAAACCTGGCATACTCGCAAATCTCAGCGCCCTTATCTCATCAGTGAATGTGAATATAAGCCATGTAGAGGCAAGATCAACAGAGGACAAAAAGGCCTATATCATATTCATTTTAGAAGTAAAGGATAAAATCCAACTTTCAGGACTTACCCAGAAGATTGCACAGATGGAGGGAGTCCTGAAGGTAAGTAGATAAACGTTATCAATTCCCCACAAGGCCTATGATGGCATCGGCTTCTCTATATCCGGGGATGACTCTACCATCAGGCATGATAAGGGCAGGTGCACCTGAGATACCAAGTTTCTCACCAAGCTTTACATTTTCGTCAACAACAGATGTTTCGCACGTTGGTTTCGGTAACTGTTTTTTCTCAAAGGCGTTATCAAGAAGTGCAAGGGATTTTTCGCATACAATGGCCTTTGCCTTTTCATAAGCACCTGGATGAATTTTCAGGGGAAACATCTTTATATAAAATGCTATGTCTTTTCTCTTCTCTATAACCTTCTTCATCTCCTGATGAAGTTTTGCACAGTATGGTCATTCGGGGTCGTCAAAAACAATAACGCGATACTTGGCGTTTTTATCACCCATCACAATGGCATCATCAAGCGGAATCTGTGATACATCGACCTTATTGAGTTCACTGAGCCTCTCTTGTGTGAGATTCTTCTTTTCCTTAATAGCGATGACAGAACCTGACATAAGATATTTCTTTGAAACGTCAACATATACAACATTCTTCCTGTTGCCTACTTCGATAGCTACTTCCCATAAACCTTCGACAGGGCTTTTTCTTACAGCTATGACCTTGACATTCGGGTCTAATTCTTTCAGCAGTGTTGAGGCCTCATCTACACTCAGGTTAGGAGATTCAGTACGGTCTTTCTCTGTTTCGCCAAAGCTATAAGAATACAGGAACGGCAATAGCAGAAAAATAATGAACAGATGGAACAACATATTTTTCATTTTCATTCATGCACCTCTAATGTTTATTTATTTGAGCTATATAATACCGGCGCTGTGAGAATTTTTCAACCTTTCTCTTTTTCTCCCCTATGTAATTCATTACCCAATCTATTACAATCTTTACACATCTATCAGGAATAACCCAACTAAAAAACCTTATTCCAAGGGCTTCTTGCATGTTAACAAAATGGGCATCGAAATTGCTTGTATCGACATTGCTTATGAAGAGAAAATGAAAATTATTAATGATGCCCGGAAAAGGTAGCCTAAGGTTTAAAGCCTTATAGGAGGTTTTGATATGAAAAAAATGATCGTTATTTTAATTCTATTGATGGCATTTTTCTATGTGAACATACCATATGGTTATGACAGAGAAGTCAAAA
>JBGQMP010000113.1:0-5501 GCA_041500685.1 Thermodesulfovibrionia bacterium
CTTCCAGACCACTCAGGAGAAGTATAACCACATTCCCTGCAGCAGTAGGGTGGCTTGAGGGCTACCTTCATATCAAGGGCCTTCCTGAACTCTTGCACAGCCCTATCAGACTGGTGTCTCTTCAGATACAGACTCCCCATCAGTTGGTACAGCTCCAGATAAGCAGCACTTCCCGTATCTATGGATGAAAGGGTTTCGAAGGCGTCATCTATCATCTCGAGCCTGTAAAAAAGCTTCCCAAGAAAGAACTTTATTCTGGGATCCTGTGGATGCTTTGAAAGGTTATTCTTATAAATCCGTATAAGTCGACCCGGTTCACCAAGATTTATCAGCAAGTCTTCAAGCCTTGCGAGGATAATCATCGAGGATGTCTCCTCATAACTCTTCTCCAGAATGTTAACAGCCTCCTCATTTTCGCCTTCCCGTAAAAGCACCTCAGCAAGTCCTAAGGTTGCTGGAACAAAATCCTTTTCTAATCTCAGCACAGTCTTAAAGGCTTTCTCTGCCTTTTCAAGCTCGCCGTTTTCGAGACTCTGTCTACCATACTCATACTTGTAACCGACAAGGTTCTGTCTTTCACGGTTTTTATCCTTCTCTGTATGTTCATTTTTCAAGATAAGCTTCTGGACACTCACAACCTCATCCCACCTACCCTGTCTCTCGAGTATCTCTCTTTTTGTGTAGAGGGCTGAGAGGTTTTCATCATCTATATCGATAATTTCCTCGAGGTAATGCAAGGCATCTGACCATCTACCTGTCTTTTCCATGAGCCTTTCCATGGAAAAGAGTGTTTCGAGGCTTTGGGGATTAAGGTTTCTCGCCTTCTGGTAGTATTCGGCTGCCTTCTGAAAATCCTCTTCAGAAATAGCAATATCTCCAAGTCTGAGTAATGCATCGAGGTGTCCTAGTTCCTTTGACAAAACACCCTGGAGATATTCCTTCGCTTCACCTTCATTCTGTGCAAGGAGAGAGTTTAATGCCTTAGAGTACAATTCCTGAACTTCCGCCTCTTTCTTCTGTTTCTTCTGATATTGCCAGTTATCGATGAACCTCTTCGCATCTCTTATAGCAATGATGATAAACATTGCGAGGGCACCGACGGCGCTCGACAGTAAAAGGAGCGCAATCTTGGAGATTTCATAGGTCTTGCCGAAGGGCACTTTTATCGTGGTCACCTCTTGATTGAAAATAGCAAAAAGGGCGACAACTCCCAGGAATAGAATAAATATGGAAATAGATAGTTTACTCATTGCCAAGCTCACTTAAGGGAATGACCTGGGCGTCCATCCATAGTTTTTCAAGCTCATAAAAACCTCTCGTTCCTTCTTCGAATATATGGACTATCACATCTCCGTAGTCCATAAGAACCCAGTGGCTGTAATTTAATCCTTCAACACCGAGAGGCCTTATCCCTGCTCTTTCAGACCTTTCCTCGACTGCTTCTACAATTGCCCTTACATGTGTTGTGCTTTCTCCAGAACAGATGACAAAATAGTCTGCAATAATGGTCAGGCCTTTTAAATCGAGGATAAGTAAATTCTTTGCCTTCTTATCAAAGGCAATCCTTGCCAATTCGAGGGCTTTTTCTCTACTTTCTAAAGGTCTTCCCTCCCTTCAATTTAAATAGGGTTCCAGGATTCAAGGATTCCAGTGATAATCTTTATCTCGAACCCTTTAACCCTCGAATCCTTGAATCCTTCTTTACTTTTAACTCTTATATAGCCTATTAGCAATTATATAGGATTCAATGGACTCTGGCAATAGATATTTTATACTCTTTCCCTCCCTAACGCGCCTTCTTATTTCAGTTGCAGAGACGTCCATAAGAGGGACCCTGAATGCTATAACGACCCTGTTACTCTTGAGTGTTGTGGTATATAATTCGAGTTCTGCCCTATCGAGCTTTTCAAGGTCATTTTTGGATGCATTGATGTATAGAGATGAAAGAAGGTCAACAAATTTGAAGGACGGACGCGAGATAACGATAAAATCTACGAGGCTGGCGAGTCTTTCAGGCTGCCACCAGGTAGGGATTTCGAGAAAGGCATCTATACCAAGGATAAAGTACAAGTTCGCATCATGAAAAATGCTTCGCAGTTCTTCAATCGTATCCACGGAATATGATTTGCCCGGCCTCTTAAACTCAATGTCGGAGATTTCAAAGAAGCTGTTCCCTGATAGGGCAAGCTCCGTCATCTTGTATCTATGTGCTGAATCTAAAAGTTCTTGAGTCTTGAGAGGTGGATTCTTGGAAGGAACAAATATAATTTTCGTAAGATCGAATTTTTCTCTAACCTCTTCCGCAGCCCTTAGGTGGCCGTAATGGATTGGATTGAAAGTCCCTCCGAATATCCCAATTTTCATCTAATTACTAGTGTCCTGTCTGTAACACTTCTTTACACTTTTATCTTGCGTCATTCCCGTGAAAACGGGAATCCAGTGTCTATGTTTCTGGATTCCTGCTTCCGCAGGAATGACAGGTTGTGTAAAGTTATTTAAAAGACAATACACTAGATACATAATTCACTGAATTCTGATTCTATTCCCTTAATTGCCCATTCCCAAGAACTATGAACTTTGTACATGTAAGTTCTTCAAGACCCATTGGCCCTCGCGAGTGAATTTTATCCGTTGATATGCCTATCTCAGCTCCAAGGCCAAACTGATAGCCATCGTTGAGCCTTGTAGAGGCATTCACAAAGACCGCGGAAGAGTCTACTTCCTTTAGAAATCTCATCGCCTTGTCATAGTCCTTTGTCACAATAGCATCGGAGTGTGAAGAGCCATATTGTGCAATATGCTCCATCGCACTATCCATATCTTTTACTATCTTTATATTCAAAATGAGATCAAGATATTCCATATAGAGATCCTCTTCCTTTAAGACTTCAAGAGATGCATCGATCTTTCTCGTCTCAGGAGATCCCTTAAGGAGCACACCTGCTTCCTTAAACCGCTTGATCATTGTGGGCAGGAAGGTCTTCGCAATCTTTTTGTCCACAAGCATCGTCTCCATGGCATTACAGGTCCCAGGCCTCTGGACTTTTGCATTAAAGCATATCTTTTCTGCCATATCCAGGTCTGCATCCCTGTCAACAAAAACATGACAGACACCCTTATAATGCTTGAGTACCGGGATTCTCGAATTTTCCGTAACAGTCCTTATAAGGCCTTCGCCACCCCTGGGGATTATCAGGTCAATGATGCCTTCGAGCTTGAGCATCTCCATAACAGCTTCTCTCTCTGGTATATCAATAAACGTAATGGCCCCTTCATGGAGCTCCTCTTCTTTCGCAACTGTTCTTAAAATCTGTACAATTGCCTTATTTGAGTTAATAGCTTCAGATCCGCCCCTGAGTACCACAGCATTACCAGCCTTGAGACAGAGACCCGTAGCATCTACTGTCACATTTGGCCTGGACTCATAGATAATCCCAATAACCCCGATGGGCACGCGCATCCTTCCGACAGACATCCCATTCGGCCTCTGCCACATCTTCGTTATTTCACCAACAGGGTCCGCGAGAGCTGTAACTTCTAAAAGACCCTGTGCCATCTCATCGATACGTTTCTCGTTTAATGTCAGCCTGTCAATCAACGCCTTGGAAAGTCCCTTTTTCTCTGCAAACTGTACATCCTTTTGATTCTCTGATATAAGCACTTTTGCATTCTTCTTCAGGGCATCTGCCATTTTCTGGAGAATGAGATTTTTCTTCTTTGAGGATGACTTTGCCAAGGCCTTAGCACCCTCTTTTGCCTCCTTTGCCTTCTTCAGAACATATGCCTTTATGCCCATCCATTACCCTCCGAATAGTCGAATTCTCAGTACTGCATTATAATATCACAACTTCAGTGATAGATAGAAATTTAGAGGCATGGCAATCATCTTTAATTCAGTTTTAATTCAGTTCAGTGATGGCAGGATATAGTATTTGAGCGGCTTCTTTTGCCGATAGTCCTTAAGCCTATTTTGAATAATAAAGAGGCAAAAGCCTCGGAGGGCAAGAGCCCGAGAATGAGCAAAAATACTATATCCTGCCTCATAGAAAAAACGAGATTGTTTCGCTCCGCTCACAATGACGATCTTCTATGGCGTGATTTCAGGAATACCCTCATGATTGACATGACTATGGCATTATGCTAAAAAAAGACTATGTGGGATTACACAAAAAAGGTTAAAGAATTTTTTCTTCATCCAAAAAATGTTGGCGAGATAAAAGACCCTGATGCTGTTGGAGAGGTAGGCAGTATCATTTGCGGTGATGCCCTCCGACTTACCCTTAAGATTGATAGAAAGAATAATACAATCACAGATGCAAAGTTTCAGACCTTTGGTTGCGCAAGCGCTATAGCAAGCTCCTCTGCCTTGACAGAACTCATAAAAGGAAAAACTATTGATGAGGCATTGAAGATAAGCAATCAGAATATTGCAGAGTATCTCGGAGGCCTTCCGAAAGAAAAGATGCATTGCTCTGTCATGGGTAGAGAGGCTCTGGAAGCCGCAATAGCCAATTTCAGAGGGGAAGAGAAACCACCTGAGAGAGAAGAAAAGATCGTATGTGAGTGTTTCGAGGTCTCAGAGGAAAAGATACGAAAGATCGCTGTCGAAAACCATCTTACAACAGTAGAAGATATAACAAATTTTACAAAGGCAGGGGGTGGATGCGGCAATTGCATCCCTGCAATAGAGGCTATTTTGAAAGATATATGGTTTGTAAAGCCCGCACCAGAAATACCAGGAGTACCAAAAAAACTGACCAACCTTCAGAAAATAGCACTCATACAGGATGTAATAGAAAAAGAGATAAGGCCAAGGCTTCAGGCTGACGGTGGAGACATTGAGCTCATCGATATAGACGGCAATAAAGTTATCATCGGTTTAAGAGCAATGTGCGTTGGATGCCTTATGGGTGATGTAACAGTAAAAGGTATCGAAAACAAACTCAAAGAACTTGTCAGCGAGGATATCACTGTGGAGGTAGGATGAAGACGATTTATTTCGACAATAATGCAACGACAAGAATAGCCCCTGAGGTCCTTGATGAGATGAAACCTTATCTCACCGACCTCTATGGAAACCCTTCGAGCATGCACACCTTTGGTGGAGAGCTCCGTAACAAGACAGAAGAGGCAAGGGAGAAGGTTGCTGAACTCATCGGTGCAGAGCCCGAAGAGATAGTCTTCATGAGCTGTGGCACGGAAAGTGATAACACCGCTTTGATGAGTGCTGTGGAGTCTTATCCCCAGAAAAGACATATCGTCACCACACGCGTAGAACACCCCGCTGTCTTCAACTTTGTAAAGCACCTTGCAAGGAGAGGCCTTAGGGCAACATTCCTTCCCGTAGATAGTAGAGGAAGACTCGATATGGACGTTTTCTCGAAGGCCATTGACGATGATACAGCAGTCGTTTCGATAATGTATGCAAATAATGAGACAGGAGTAATTTTTCCTATAGAGGAAATAGGAGAAATCCTGAAGGAAAGGAAGATACTCTTTCA
>JBGQMP010000114.1:0-5489 GCA_041500685.1 Thermodesulfovibrionia bacterium
ATAGTTCCAAGATATGTTGAGAATGAGAGTGTTATATCTGGGTTGAAAAGAATTAGCAAACCAGGCAGAAGGCTCTATGTTGGCAGCAAGGAGATACCGAAGGTGATGGGTGGAGTTGGGATTGCAATACTAACAACATCAAAGGGGATAATGAGCGATAAGGCATCCCGACGTGAGGGTGCTGGCGGAGAAGTTATCTGTCATGTTTGGTAAAAATAAAAAAGTAAAGAGCACAGGGCAAAGAGCTACGAGATTCAGGACTCTATGCTCTAAGCTACGTACTCTCTGAGGAGTATAGAGTGTCGAGGATAGGTAAAAAGCCCATAGAGATACCCAAGGGCGTTGATTTATTGGTTGAGAACAAAACAATCAAGGTCAAAGGGCCAAAAGGCGAGTTGAGTTGGGTTTATCCGGATAAGATTAACGTCTCGATAAATAACGGCAATGTTGTTATAGAGAGGGTAGGTAACTCAAGGACTGATAAATCGCTTCACGGTCTCACAAGGAGTGTCATTGCTAATATGTTGACCGGAGTTTCACAGGGTTACCAGAAAGTCCTTGAGATAGTTGGGATCGGTTATAAGGCCCAGGTAGCGGGTAATAAGCTTGTATTAACCCTTGGCTACTCCCATCCCATTGAGGTTCAATTGCCGGAAGGCATTAAAGCCTCTGTTGATGCAAAGCAGATCCTGATTACACTTATGGGAATTGACAAACATCAACTTGGACAGTTGGCTGAAAATCTCAGAGCCCTCAGGCAACCTGATTCATACAAAGGAAAAGGCATCAGGTATTCGGGTGAATACCTCAAATTAAAGGCTGGCAAGACAGGCAAGAAATAGTTTCATTGTTGGAGAGTCTTTGGCAAAAGAAAAGAAAGAAAGCAGAGAAAGGCGCCATAAAAGAATAAGGAAGAAGGTTTTCGGGGTGCCCGAGAGGTTAAGACTGTCTGTTTATCGGAGCCTGAATCATATATACGCTCAGATTATCGATGACTTCAAGGGGCATACTGTTGTCTCTGCATCGAGTCTCGATAAGGAATTGGAAGATAAGAAATCTCACAAGGGCAATATCGAGACGGCAAAGCAGATTGGTGAACTCATAGCAAAAAGGGCTTTAGAAAAAGGAATAAAGAAGGTTGTTTTTGACAGGGGTGGGTATCTTTACCATGGCAGGATTAAAGCACTGGCAGAGGCAGCCAGGGAAGCAGGACTCGAATTTTAGGGAGGGATAGTGACAAAGATTGACCCAGAAGGATTAAACCTTAAAGATAAGGTTGTATACATAAACAGGGTAGCAAAGGTTGTTAAGGGTGGAAGGAGATTTTCTTTTACTGCCCTTGTTGTCGTAGGAGATGGAGAAGGAACAGTTGGCATGGGCAAAGGAAAGGCGGCAGAGGTTCCTGAGGCAATAAGAAAAGCGGTTGATCAGGCGAAAAAATCTCTGATACGATTTCCGATAAAAGGCAAGACAATTCCTCACAGGGTTATAGGAAGATTCGGCTCAGGTACCGTTGTTATGAATCCGGCACAGGAAGGTACCGGGATTATTGCAGGAGGTGCTGTCAGAGCAGTTTTAGAGGTTGCAGGGGTTTATAATATCGTTGCAAAGTCCCTCCGAAGCCATAATCCCTCCAATACAGTGAAGGCAACGCTGAATGGGCTTTCGATTCTCAAAGATCTCGAGTCTGTTGTAAAACTGAGAGGAAAGGTTGAAGAGGAGTCTAAAGAGATATGATAAAAGTTGAGGATTTAAAGCCTGCGTTAGGAAAGAGCAGGAAAGTGAAAAGGGTTGGTCGTGGAATAGGCTCGGGACACGGAAAAACTTCCTGCAAGGGCCATAAAGGGCAGAAAGCTCGTTCGGGAGGAACAAGAGGGCCGGGTTTTGAAGGCGGGCAGATGCCCCTTCAGAGGAGACTTCCGAAAAGAGGGTTTAAGAACCGTTTTAAAATCAATTATTCAGTAATCAATTTAAAGGATCTAAGCACTTTAGAAGAGTTTGACACGATAACACCCGAAATCCTTGTTGAAAAGGGCATAGTAAAGGATTTGAAAGATGGTCTCAAGATCCTCGGTGAGGGTGAGATTCACAGACCTCTTACGATAAAGGCAGATGCCTTTAGTGATTCTGCATTAGCCAAGATAGCTGCTTCAGGTGGAAAGGCAGAAATAATCTAAAACTCCCATGGGAATTCTCTCGAGCTTCCAGAATATATTCAAGATACCAGAGCTGAAGAGCAGGATTCTTTTTACCCTTGCCCTCCTTGCTGTATACAGGGTTGGTGCTCATATCCCTACCCCTGGAATTAACGGAGAGGCACTCAGCAAGTTTCTTGCTGAAAAGGGTGGGGCCCTCATGGGCTTTTTTGATATGTTCTCAGGAGGTGCCTTATCGAGGGTCACTGTTTTTGCTCTCGGCATAATGCCATATATCAGTGCGTCGATTATCCTACAGCTTCTTACCGTTGTGATTCCGGCTATCGGTAAACTCGCAAAGGAGGGTGAAGCAGGCAGAAAAAAAATTGTACGGTACACACGATACGGGACAGTTGTCATTAGTGCCATTCAATCTTTTGGTATTGCTGCTGGACTCGAAACCATGCAGAATGGTGCTTTTATCCAGAACCCTGGCTGGTCCTTCAGACTCCTGACGATGATTACACTCACTTCAGGTACCGCCTTTATTATGTGGCTCGGAGAACAGATTACCGAAAGGGGCATAGGGAACGGTATATCCCTCATCATCTTCGCCGGAATTGTTGCGCGTTTTCCGAACGCACTCATAAGTACAACCAGACTCATACAGGCAGGAGAACTCTCTCTCTTATTTGTTATCGCCCTTGTTGTGATGATGGTAGCTGTTGTCTGCGCTATAATCTATGTAGAAAGGGGGCAGAGAAAGATTCCTGTTCAATATGCGAAGAGGGTTGTGGGGCGGAAAGTATATGGAGGTCAATCTACTCACCTGCCACTCAAAATAAATACCTCAGGGGTTATACCTCCGATATTTGCTTCTTCCATCATTATGTTTCCCGCAACGGTTGCAGGGTTTATAGCAATACCCTGGGTACAGGCTGTTGCCAGGCAGCTTTCTCCAGGTACAGTCTTGTATACTCTTCTTTATGTCGGGATGATCTTTTTCTTTGCATATTTTTATACTGCGATTATATTCAACCCGGTTGATATCTCAGATAATCTCAAGAAGTACGGGGGTTATATCCCTGGTATACGACCTGGTCAGAAGACCTCCGAGTATATCTATAAAGTGCTCTCGAGATTGACCTTTGTTGGTGGTTTCTATCTTGCCATCGTATGCATCATACCCGAAATTCTCATACAAAGATTCCATGTTCCTTTTTATTTCGGAGGCACATCTATCTTAATTACCGTCGGAGTTGCCCTCGACACTGTTTCACAGATAGAGACACACTTGATAACACGATCATATGAGGGCTTCCTGAAAAAGGGTAGATTACGAGGCAGAAGGGGATAGAGTAGATTTATTTATAATCAGAATTCAGAATGTGCAGTTTCAAGATATATGATTATCTTAAAGTCTCCGGAAGAGATAGAAAAGATAACACAGTCATGTCGTATCGTCGCTAAGACAATTGATGCCATAAAGATCATGGTGAGACCAGGTTTAACCACGCAAGAGATCGAGAGTTTTGCTGATGCCCATATTAGGGACCAACGGGGGGTGCCAGCATTTAAGGGATACAGGGGATATCCTGCAAGCATCTGCACATCGGTAAATAATGAGGTTATTCACGGCATACCATCAAAGAGGGTTTTAGTCGAGGGAGATATTCTGAGTATAGACCTCGGTGTTTATAAAGATGGGTTTTACGGTGATGGTGCTGTCACTATTCCTATAGGTGGGACAGCCCCTGCTTTAGAAAAGCTGCTCAGGGTAACAGAAGAATCTCTGTACATAGGGATTGGGAATGCAAGGGTAGGCAATAGAGTATCTGATATTTCGTATTCTATTCAGAGGCATGTGGAGTCAAATGGATTTTCTATAGTACGAGCATTTGTAGGACATGGGATTGGCAGAGAATTACATGAGGACCCACACATTCCAAACTTTGGACCACCTGGACAGGGACCGAGGCTCAGGGAAGGCATGACTCTCGCAATAGAGCCCATGGTTAACTTAGGAGGATATGAGGTCTTTATTCTCAATGATGGATGGACAGCAGTTACAGCTGATGGCAAACCATCAGCCCATTTTGAGCACACTGTACTTGTTACATCGGAAGGGCCTATAATCTTGACTAAAAGTGAATGAAAAACTTATAATTTAAAGTTAATGCCAAAAGAAGAGATTATAGAGGTTCAGGGGACAGTTGTGGAGACCCTGCCGAATGCAATGTTCAAAGTGAAGCTTGAAAATGGTCAGGTGATACTTGCCTATGTGTCAGGGAAGATGAGGATGCATTTTATTAAGATTTTGCCGGGCGATAAGGTAACAGTAGAGCTTTCTCCTTATGATCTAACAAAGGGCAGGATAACGTATAGATTTAAATAAACCTTATCTTTGCAGGGATGGGGAGTTCCGAAGTTTTTAATCCCTGAAGTGGATGTTTTTTAAGATTTTAACTTTCTGAGAGGAGTGGAGTTACATTATGAAGGTCAGGTCGTCAGTAAAACCCATATGTGCTAAATGTAAGATAGTCAAAAGGAAAGGTATTGTAAGGATTATTTGTGATAACCCAAGGCACAAACAACGGCAAGGGTAAAACAGTTTATAAATTTTTGTTACAGCTGTAAGAGTGAAGAAAGATCTGTATTTTGAATTAGCAAAAGGAGTATAAATTGGCAAGAATTGCTGGAGTTGATTTAGCAAAGAATGAGCGCATAGAAATAGGGCTAACAAGGATCTTTGGCATAGGCAGGTCTCTTTCACAGAAGATATTGTCTGAGACGAAGGTCAACCCTAACACGAGGGTAAAGGATCTTACTGATGAAGACATTGTTAAGATCAGGACGGCAATAGACAGGGATCACAGGGTTGAGGGTGATCTCAGGCGTGACATATCCATGGGTATAAAAAGACTTATGGACATCGGCTGTTACAGAGGACTGAGACACCGTTCAGGACTTCCTGTGAGAGGTCAGAGAACGAAAACGAATGCCAGAACCCGTAAAGGACCAAGGAAAGCTGCCGTTAGTAGGAAGAAGGAGGCTTAACTGGATGGCTCAGAGGAAGAAAGGTATCAAGAAAGAGAAAAGAAATATTACTTATGGAACAGCCCATATTCAAGCGACCTTTAACAATACGATCATAACTATTACTGATCCAAATGGTGATGTTATTACCTGGTCAAGTGCGGGCAACCTAGGTTTTAAAGGTTCGAGAAAAAGCACTCCCTATGCTGCACAGATAGCGGCTGCAGCGGTAGCAAAAAAAGCAATTGACCTTGGAATGAAGCAGATTGATATCTTTGTTAAGGGGCCTGGTGCAGGGAGGGAGTCTGCTATAAGGGC
>JBGQMP010000115.1:0-5468 GCA_041500685.1 Thermodesulfovibrionia bacterium
CATGCCTATGGAGGGCTTGAGTAAAGGGATAGGAGTCTCTCTTTTTTCGTGTTGGAAAGTAACAATATTTATAAGGTGAGTATAAACGCAGGATATAGTATCTTCGCTCATTCTCGGTCTATCGACCTCCGAGGCTTTTGCCTCTTTATTATTTAAGATTGGCTTAAGGACTATCGGCAAAAGAAACCGCTCAGATACCATATCCCGCCTTCATGGATTTTGGGATATATGCGCGTGAGGCTTCAGCTTCCTTGAAAAGGGACTAACCTTCACGTTATAATTTTTTAGTAACTAAGGAGGTAACTCATATATGAATAATATAAAAACATTGTTCTTGCTTGTGACACTGACACTCATACTTGTCTGGGCTGGAGCTGCTTTAGGCGGAAAGCAGGGAATGACTATGGCACTTATCTTTGCATTGGGAATGAATGTGTTCGCTTATTGGTTCAGTGACAAAATTGTGCTCAGAATGTACGGTGCGAGGGAAGTCTCAGAAGCAGAGGCCCCTGAACTCTATGGAATAGTAAGAAGGCTTGTACAGAAGGCAGAAATGCCGATGCCTAAGGTTTATATAATAAATGAGGAACAACCCAATGCCTTTGCGACTGGAAGAAACCCGAAGCATGCAGCTGTTGCTGTTACTACTGGCATCATGCGTATATTGAGTCCTGAAGAGCTTCAAGGTGTAATAGGACATGAACTTGCACATGTCAAACACAGAGATATTCTCATCAGCACTCTCGCAGCAACAATCGCAGGTGCTATCAGCTACCTCGCACAAATGGCACAGTGGGCGATGATCTTCGGCAATAGGGGAGATGATGATGAGGGAGGTAACCCCATAGCTGCTCTCATTATGATGATTGTAGGACCGATTGCTGCACTAATCGTGCAGATGGCTATTTCAAGGTCAAGAGAATATGTTGCAGATGAAGGTGGGGCAAGGCTTGCCGGAAATCCGAGATACCTTGCAGGAGCTCTGAGAAAGCTCCAATGGGCATCTCAGAAAATTCCGATGAAAGCCAATCCCGCAACATCCCATATGTTTATAGTCAACCCATTATCAGGTGTTGGACTTTTGAAACTCTTCAGTACTCATCCTCCTATCGAGGAGAGAATAGCAAGGCTCGAGTCGATGAGCCTTTAATCCGCCTGAGGTGGATCAATTTGGGCTTGACTCTTATTATCTTCATTGCTCAAAATAGTTTTACCCTATGAAAGCCCTGGTAACAGGAGCTACAGGTTTTATTGGAAGCCACCTTTGTGAAGAACTCGCCAAGCGAGGTTATCAGGTTACCTGTCTCGTAAGAGAGAAATCTAACCTCAAGTGGATCGAGAATATCGATCTCAAACTTATTATTGGAGATTGCAAAAGTATTGATTCTCTTTTTCATGCAGTTACTGATATTGACTATGTTTTTCACCTTGCAGGACTAACAAAGGCCTGTTCAGGGGATGATTTTTTCTGTGCTAATACAAAGGGTACAGAAAACCTGATACAGGCTGTAGCTGAAAAGAATCCGAAAATCAAAAGGTTTGTGTATCTCAGCAGTCTTGCGGCTGCGGGTCCGAGCAATAACGGGTCTCCGCTCAGAGAAGATGCAGAGCCTCGGCCTGTCTCAAGCTACGGCAGGAGTAAGCTCGAGGGTGAGAAGGCAGTCTTGAAATATAAAGACTTAATACCGATAACGATACTCAGGCCCTCTGCTGTATACGGGCCGAGAGATAAAGATCTCTTTGTATTCTTTAAGATATTGAAAAAGGGTGTTTTCCCCTACTGGGGAAAATGTTATTATTCATTACTTTATGTTGACGACCTTGTACAGGGTATAATATTAGCCGCAGAGAACAAAAAGGCTGAGGGGGGGATATACTTTTTATCAGATAGTAAATTTTACACAAACGAGGAAATCGTGAAGGCAATATCCTCTGCCCTTGGTACAAAGGCAATACGCCTCAGGGTACCAAAATGTATTATGCCCCTTTTTGCATATATAGGAGAGAGAATAAAGAAACAGGGAATAATTAACAGGGATAAGATGAACGAGCTCAGTCATTCCCATTGGATATGTGATGTTAAAAAGGCAAGAGAAGAACTCGGTTTTATCCCAAAGGTCGGAATAAAGGAAGGGATGAAATGGACAACAGATTGGTACAGGATTCACAGATGGCTGTAAAAAAAGCAGCAGACATCTTTGAGAAGTGTCTCAGATTTGATAAGGCAAAAGAGCTGATGTCCCAGGGTCTCTACCCTTATTTCAGGGTTATCGAAAGTGCTCAGGAACCTGAGATTATCATAAATGGTCGCCGCATGATTATGATAGGCTCGAATAACTATCTCGGTCTCACAAATCACCCTAAGGTTAAAGAGGCTGCAATAGAAGCTATAAAAAAATATGGTACAGGATGTGCTGGGTCGAGATTCCTGAATGGCACTCTTGACATTCATGTCAAACTTGAGGAGAAACTTGCCCGGTTCATGAGGAAGGAAGCTGCCCTTATCTTCTCGACAGGCTTCCAGGTCAACCTGGGTGTTATCTCAGCCCTTGTTGGTAAGGATGACGTGGTAATCATTGACAAGATGGACCATGCGAGCATTATTGACGGATGCAGACTCTCTTTTGGTGAGATCAGGAAGTTCAGGCACAATGATATGCATGACCTCGAAAGGGTACTCAAGGAATATGAAGCTAAAGATAAACTGGTAGTTGTTGATGGTGTATTCAGCATGGAGGGAGATATTGCGAACCTGCCAGAAATTATTGCACTTGCAAAAAAATATGCTGCGAGGGTAATGGTTGACGATGCACACAGTATCGGTGTTCTCGGACAAACAGGCCGTGGCACAGCAGAGCACTTTGGACTCGAAGATGATGTTGACCTCATCATGGGTACGTATAGCAAATCCCTTGCATCTATTGGTGGCTTTATTGCAGGGTCAGCAGATGTAATTCATTATATAAAACACTGTGCGAGGTCATTAATCTTCAGTGCAAGTCCTCCACCCGCATCTGTTGCTTCTGTGAGTGCAGCTCTCGATATTATAGAAAATGAGCCTGAGAGAAGAGAGGCGCTATGGAGAAATACAAAAAAGATGTTCAATGGCTTCAACGAGCTCGGTTTCGAGGTAGGGCCAAGCCAGACACCCATAATACCTATCGTAGTTGGTGAAAACCATAATGCTTTTCTCATGGCGATGATGCTTCAGGAAGAAGGTGTTTTCGCTAATGTAGCCGTAAGCCCAGCAGTGCCGAATGGAAGGGCCCTTATTAGGACAAGCTATATGGCAACTCACACAGATGAACAGCTTGACAGGGTGCTTGAGGCCTTTAAGAAGGTTGGTAGGAAGCAGGGGTTTATTAATTGAAATATTAAATTATTGCAAGAAGTTAGGGTTAATTATTAATAATATACCTTAAGTTTGATTTTAACCAATTTGCCTTGTTAGGAATTTCAATATGATACTTAGGATTTAAATGTTTTGGATTCCTTAGAGATTATAGAGGTTAGATCTAAAAAAGACCTCGAAGACTTCATAAAATTACCTTTTTCCTTATACTCTCAAGACCCTTTCTTCGTTCCACCTCTTATTATGGATATGCGCGAAAGATTCTCCCATAAAAACCCTTTCTTCCTCCATGCAAAGGCAAAATACTTTCTTGCAAAACAAAATGGGAAGCTCTCCGGTAGAGTTGCTGCTATTATTAACCAGAGACATAATGAATTTCATAAAGACAAGGTCGGTTTTTTCGGTTTCTTCGAATCCGTGAATGACTATTCCATTGCATTATCCCTTCTTAATGCAGTTTCAAAGATACTTCAAAACGAGGGTATGGATACAATACGGGGGCCTATGAACTTCTCTACCAATGAGGAATGCGGCTTCCTATTCGAGGGGTTTAGCGCCCTGCCTTTATTGATGACGCCTTATAATCCTTCATACTACAGTGATTTAATGGATAAGTATGGGATGGAAAAGGCAAAAGACCTCTACGCATATATTTGTGATATACCAGAAGAATTACCTGAAAAGATACTCAGGGTAGCAGAAATAGCAGAAAAAAGGGGGGTCAGGGTCAGGCCAATAAACAAAAAAACATTTGACCTCGATATGAAGATATTCATGAATGTCTATAATTCAGCATGGGAGAAGAACTGGGGATTCGTACCACTTACAGAAGAAGAGACTAACTATATCGCAAAAAAGTTGAAATCGATAGTGCTGCCCGAACTTACGCTTATTGCAGAGAAAGATAAAGAGCCTGTGGGTTTCATGGGATTATTGCCTGATTTCAATTTTGTCCTTAAAAAGATGAATGGCAAACTGAATCCTATAACCATCACGAAGGCAGTTTATTTTTCAAAAAAGATAAGAGACCTGAGGCTGCTTCTCCTTGGGATAAAGGCAGAATACAGGAGTAAAGGAGTTGATGCCCTCCTTTTCAGGGAAGGCTTTCTTGGCATAAAAGAGAAATATAAAAGATTCAAGCGTGTGGAATTCTCATGGATACTTGAGGACAACATACCTGTCCAGAGGCTTGTTGAAATGATAGGAGCATGGTTGTATAAGAAGTATAGAATCTACGAAAAGAAATTATGAATAAACCTGAATAAGCATAGGGGGATATAGTATTTTCGCTCTCCGCCTAAGGCGGACTCGGTCGTATCGACCTCCGAGGGTCGCTTCGACAATCCGCTCAAATACTATATCCCTCCTTTATTTTTATAAATAATATGGGATAGAGATGCGATACTCGAAAGCTTTCATACCATTCATTGTAATGGGTATTACATCAATACTCATCCAGATAACGGTTCTGCGCCTCCTGCTTTCAACATTCTCAGGGGATGAACTTGATATAGGGATAACCCTTTCCTTCTGGCTTATCTATGTGGGACTTGGAAGCTCTATAGGAGGCAGGATAAGACTCAAACATGCCCTTACACTTTCCTTTATCTTAGTCGCCCTCCTTATACTGCCAACTATTTTTGTTATAAAGGCAATAAGGCCTGTTCTCTCACTGGAACCTGGTGAAGTGGTATCTTTTCCTTTTACCATCCTTTCAACTGCCCTCTCTCTTTTCCCTCTTTGCTTTATTGTAGGTCTTCAGTTTCCATTAGCTGTTTCATATTTAGGCAGCCGTGATGCTGCAGGGAGAGTCTATGGTCTTGAGGCCCTCGGTGCATTTATGGGAGGTGCCTTATTTACGTTTGTCATTTCAGGAAGGATAGGTGCCATGGAGTTATGTTTATTCCTTGACCTGATCAATATCTTAATGGCTGCATATCTTTCAAAGAAAAAAATCCTTACTCTTCTTTTTATTTTGCCTCTGTCCTTTTATATCAGTTTCCATAAGACCGTAACTTATTTACCCTGGCAGGGCATGGAGCCTTCTCGAATTGTGGAATCCAGGTATGGAGAGATTTCGGTTATTCAAGTCAGAGAGCAGTCGAGCATATATGGC
>JBGQMP010000116.1:0-5450 GCA_041500685.1 Thermodesulfovibrionia bacterium
AGTCTACGGTCATTTTGGAAGAAATGACCCTGATTTTACCTGGGAAAAAACAGATGTAGCAGATATCTTTAAAAAGGGAGCATAATTATAACAGTAACGACTTAAGAGTGACGAGTGATGGGTCTTTATACTCATTACTCATTACCCATAACGCATCACGAGTCAATGGAGGAGAAATGGCAAAATATGACATAAAAGATATCAATTTAGCAAAAAAAGGCAGGTTGCGGATAGAGTGGGCTGCCAAGGAGATGCCGGTACTTAAGAGTATTGAGAAACGTTTTCAAAGAGAAAAACCCCTGAAAGGCTTCAGGTTGTCTGCATGTCTCCATGTAACGACAGAAACAGCTATCCTGATGGAAACTCTGAAAGCAGGTGGTGCAGAGGTCTCTCTCTGCGCCTCTAATCCCTTGAGTACACAAGACTATGTTGCTGCCTCTCTTGTTAAATTTTCTAAAATTCCTGTCTTTGCAATAAGGGGAGAGGACAGGAGGACATACTATAGACATATTAATAACGCCCTATCCTTAAGGCCTCACATTACTATGGACGATGGCGCTGACCTTGTTTCCACGCTTCATAAACAGGGGGGGGCACTGCTGAGGGGTTTGATAGGAGGTACAGAAGAGACAACAACAGGAGTAATAAGGCTGAGGGCGATGGCCGAAAAGGGATTCTTGAGATATCCAATAATAGCAGTGAATGACGCCTACACAAAATATCTTTTTGACAACCGTTATGGCACAGGTCAGTCTACGATTGATGGAATACTGAGGGCCACAAACAGGTTGATTTCTGGTTCCACTTTTGTTGTCTCAGGATACGGTTGGTGCGGCAAAGGAATAGCCATGAGGGCAAAAGGCATGGGTGCAAGGGTCATCATCACAGAGGCAAACCCCCTGAGAGCGCTTGAAGCTACCATGGACGGTTTTGAGGTAATACCTATCAGGGAGGCTTCAAAGATAGGAGACATCTTTGTAACGGCTACAGGAGATATCAACGTCATTTCAAAAGAATGCTTCCCCCTCATGAAGGATGGAGCAATACTCTGTAATGCCGGTCATTTCAATGTTGAGATAGCCATAGACTCCCTGGAAAAGATGTCAAAGAATAAAAGGATGATACGCGACTCCGTCGAGGAATATACCCTGAAGAGTAATAGAAAGATATACCTCCTTGCTGAGGGCAGGCTTATCAACTTATCAGCAGCAGAAGGACATCCTTCCGGAGTGATGGATATGAGTTTTGCAAACCAGGCACTCTGTGCCGAATACATTACAAGGAATTATAAGAGGCTTGAAAAAAAGGTTTACAGTGTTCCGGAGGAGATCGACAGGGAGATTGCGAGACTGAAGCTCAAAGCAATGGGGATAAGGATAGATGCCTTAACAGGCGAGCAGAAAAAATATTTGCATAGCTGGGAGATGGGGACGTAACCCATTGTATTTATTAAAAAATGAAGGGTAAAGTAGTTTCTATCAATATAAGTAGCAAGAAAGGTATGCGGAAAAAACCCGTAGAAGAGGCAGAAATCATCACTGACCATGGCATCAAAGATGATGCCCATGCCTCAGGTACATGGCACAGGCAGATTAGCCTCCTTGCACTCGAAAGTATAAAGAAGATGCAAGACCTGGGCCTCAAGGTCAAACCAGGCGATTTTGCAGAAAATATTACAACAGAAGGCATCGACCTTATAAAACTTCCTGTTGGGACACGGATGAAAATTGGCGATGTAGAAGCGGAAGTAAGCCAGATAGGCAAAGAATGCCATACCAGATGTGCAATATATTATCAAGCTGGTGATTGTGTAATGCCTAAGGAAGGAATCTTTGTAAAGGTTCTGAAGGGCGGAAAGATCAAAGTAGGAGACAAAATAAGTGTCAGTGGTGATTAGTGTCAGTGTCGATCGTTTTCCAGTTGTTAAAAAAGTACGTTTTTGTCACCCTGAACTCGTTTCAGGGTCTCATAACCTATTGTTTTTATTACTTTTATAGATGCCGAATCAAGTTCAGCATGACATAAAGTAAAAAATAATGATTACTGTTGCTGTTTTGACCATGAGCGATAAGGGCTCGAAGGGTGAAAGGGAAGACCTTAGCGGACCTTTGATTGCTGATATCCTGAAGCCTATCGGTGCTGATCTGAAGTACTATGAAATCCTTCCAGATGAGAAAGAGTTGATAAAAAAGAAGCTTATTGAATACTGTAGCAAGGTTGATTTGATACTCACAACAGGGGGGACAGGACTTGCCCCACGGGATGTCACACCTGATGCAACGTTAGAGGTTATTGATAGGGAGGTTTTAGGAATTGCCGAAGCGATGCGGTCTGAAGGTTTCAAGAAAACGCGCAGGGCTGTACTTTCAAGGGCTGTCGCAGGTGTAAAAGGCAACACATTGATTATCAATCTGCCGGGAAGCCCAAAGGCAGTAAAAGAAAATCTCGAAATTATCTTAGACGTAATCCCCCATGCCATTGAAAAAATAAAGGGCGACACCACTGAATGCGCAATGCCATAGGATTGCGGTAGGGAATGCATGATGCAAGGCATAAGCATTCCTATGGCCTTCCTTGCAGGTTTTTTATCCTTTCTTTCCCCCTGTGTTCTTCCTCTCTTACCATCTTACGTATCTTTTATAACAGGGGTATCTTTTGAACAGCTCACATCGGGTGAGGACAGAAAGAGGGTAAGGTTCCTTACCATCACAAACTCTCTTGCGTTTGTATCAGGATTTTCAGCAGTCTTCATCTCATTAGGAGCTTCTTCCTCTTTTATTGGTCAGCTTCTCTACAAGCATCAGGAATGGATAAGGATAGGCGGCGGTTTACTCATAATAATCTTCGGACTTTTTATTTCAGGTATTATCAAGTTCGATCTCCTTCTTAAAGAGAAGAGATTCCATCTCCATGGTAAACCAGCAGGATATTTAGGATCTTTCCTTATCGGAATGACCTTTGCAGCAGCCTGGTCGCCCTGTATTGGGCCTATACTGGGCACAATCCTTCTTTATGCAGCAGCAGAGGGTTCAACCTTATATGGCCTGAAACTTCTCTCTGTATACTCTCTTGGCCTTGCCTTACCCTTCCTTCTATCCTCTCTTGCCATAAATACCTTCCTCAGCTACTCAAAAGCACTCTACAGGTTTATGCGGGTGATAATGCTCTTGAGCGGCCTGCTCCTTATCATCTTCGGAGTAATGCTTCTCAGCAACAAAGTACGTGAGCTCTCCATACTTTTCCCCGATTTCAGTATTCCTTTCCGCTAATTCCTGAATTGTTCCACGTGGAACAATTATTGCTTGGAAAAGATTCTGTTTATTCTGTTTATAAGGATTGTTCCACGTGGAACATTTTCGAAAAAATCCTTATCCCGTAACCTGTTTCAGCCATTTGAGATAGTCTTCGGAGCCTTCGATAATCGGAAGTGCAATGATCTCAGGGACAGTATAACTATGTAATTCTTTTACCTTTTTCATGAGGGAATCAAAGAGGATTTTCTGAGTCTTTACAACCATGAGAACTTCCTTCTCGTCTTCAATTTTCCCTTGCCAGCTATAGATGGAGCGGATGTCTTTGATTATGTTTACACAACCTGCGAGCCTGCTCTCTACAAGTGCTTTGGCTATTTTGGCAGCTTCATCCTCATCTGAAGCGGTTATGAAGACAACAATTTCTTCCATGACATCCCTTTCTCATCTCATTCGAGACAAGCGGATTTGTAAGTAGAATGGGCTGTGTGGCCTTTAATGCCTGCTAATCAACGACCTTATAGACAACGTCGTGTTCTCTAACCTCGCCGGTTACCTTCAATCCTACGCTCTGGCCCCGTTCTGCTTTTTGAACATTCTGGTGCTCTACCTGCATAGACTCAACTTTTTGAGTAAGATCAGTATGGTGTCCGCTGATATGTATCGTATCTCCGGCCTGCAGGGGCTCTGAAAGTTCCACAATTGCCACCCCTATCTTCTTATAAACATGAGAAATGATACCAATCTTTACTTCCATGGGATAATATTACCAGAATTAAGGAAATATGCAAGTCCTTTTTGACCCTCTTAATGATTGCTCTTTAGCCATTCAAATGAAAATAGGTCAGGCGTCTCGCCTGACCTACATATAGCAGAGGCAGGTCTGAATAGACTCATACCGAGATGCCTCAGCTATTTTTTTATTCATAATTCATAAAACAGTTGCCGCTACTGGCGGATATAGTATTTGAGCGGATTCTTTTGCCGATAGTCAGACAGTATTTTCATGAAAATCAAGAGGCAAAAGCCTCGAAGGGCGTTAGCCCGAGAATGAGCGAAAATACTATATCCTACAGATGTGCAAAAATTATGAATAGGATGGTTAGGTAAGGTAGGCAGACTTCAACGCAGGCTAAAGCCTGCGGCTACAAGGGATAAACTGCGTAATTCGGGTTAGAGCCTTTTCGGCCTACTCTTTCTTCTCTAACTTTATATAGTATTCAATCTCAAGCAGCCTTCTTTTGATGTCAACGCCTGCTGAATACCCCCCAATTGAGCCGTCAGACTCAATAATACGGTGGCATGGAAGGAGAATAGGTATCGGATTTCTGCTGAGAGCCTGGCCGACCGCCCTACAGGCAGCGGGCTTCCCAACCTTTTCAGCAAGCCACTTATACGTCCTTGTCTCTCCATAGGGGACCTCTTTCAGGGCAAGCCAGACCTGCCTATCGAATTCCGTACCTTTCATAAATCCTATCTTCTGTGTGAATTCCTCTCTGCCATCCTCAAAATATTCCTTTAGCTCCTTCTTTATTAAAAGAGGTGCTTCTCCTTTTCGGATTATCTCGTTAGGTTTTTTGAAAAAAATCTCTTTCAGAATTTTGCCACTGAACACAAGGTAAAGAGTTCCTACAGGGCTTTCAAGGGTATCATAGAAAGATTCGCCACTTCTCTTCTGCCTCATTCCATCCTCTGGGTAAACTTAATTCTCTTGATCGTCCTTTTATTCTTTCTGGACATACAGTAAGCTCATTGTTTTGATTGACTCAAGGAAGGGTTATCTCATACTTGTTGTATTTTACCCTTATTGGTAAAATCTTGAAGAAAGTTAATTTATTGCCCGCCCAATCTCAGTCCTGCATAAAAACAGCACGATCCATTGTTTAGGTCATTTATGAAAGCCCTTTCGATACCGTCCTTAAATAGCACCCGCACAAGGCAAAGACCACCTGGAAGTTCTGAGTGTTTTTCCTCTATAACCTCGCCGTCCCCCCATCCGCTGTAACGTATATGCCTGACAATATCACCCACTCGGAGGTAAAGTCTCGGTCTCATAAATCAACTCTTATTTCATAATCCCCGGTAACTGAGAGCTCACTTAACAGCTCACCTTACATAGGAACCATAAATAGTATATACAAAATGGCCCTCTATTGTATAGGCTTCCATACCCCATTCATCAGGTAAAGGCCAGAATGG
>JBGQMP010000117.1:0-5439 GCA_041500685.1 Thermodesulfovibrionia bacterium
AGAGACTTTCTCTTATACCTTCTTCATCATCTACCACAAGGACAACAGGTTCTGCCATGTAATTCCTCCAATTTATATTTACCTTATTGGAATCTCTATTGTGAATACCGTCCCTTTTGGTTCATTATCCCTGACTCTTATATATCCTATGTGCTCTGCGATAATCCTATTTGCTATCGCAAGACCAAGGCCTGTACCATCCTTCTTGGTCGAGAAATAGGGAAGAAATAATTTTTCCTTGTCCTCATCTCTGATGCCTGGACCATTGTCGGCAATATCGATAGACACTATGTTCGAGGGGAGCTCAAAACGGAGTCTTACATCGATTCTGCCTTTATTGGAGATAGCATGTATAGCATTATCGAATATATTGATCATGACCCTCTTAAACTGTTCTGCATCCAAATCTACCATGGGGCTTTCCTCTGGCAGCGACACATTTATTCCCACACTTTTATAGCCCTTATATAGATTCACCACCTCATCTATTAAAGTCGGCATATAGGTTGGTGTCTTTTTTATCTCCGGCATTTTGCTGAACTTTGAAAATTCATCAACCAATCTCTTTAAGCCTTCAACCTCCTTTATAATGGTCTTTGTCGAACGTTCGAAAATCTGGTTAAAATCAGCTTCTTTGTTTTCCCATTTTTTGACCATCCGCTCTGTGGAGAGTTTAATCGGTGTAAGGGGGTTTTTTATCTCGTGAGCTATTCTCCTCGCAACCTCCTGCCATGCAACTGCCCTTTGTGCCTTTATAATATCAGTGAGGTCATCAAAGACAACGAGGAGTCCGATGTATTTTTGAGGGTCCTTGAGGCCCTTTATAAAGACTCTAAGGATGGCTTTCCTATTACCGATAACTACCTTTATTTCCTTGTCAATCCATCTGAATTCACGTCCCTCTATCCCTTTGACGAGGTTTTCGAGTTCTTCTGATTTTATCATGGACATGAGTTCATTGTAACTTTTATAGATAACTGCCTCAGCTTCTATATTCAGTATCGAACAGGCAGCACCGTTTATCATCAGTATCTTCCCGTCAGTGTCCAACATGATAACACCTGAATTAATATTATCGAGGATATTTTCCATAAAGAGTCTTCGCCTGTCAGATTCAATATAAGCAGACTGGAGAGATTCCTTACCCTCCTTCAACTCTTTCACCATGTGGTTAAAGGAATTCACGAGGAGTCCTATTTCATCCTTCTGGCTCAGATCAACATTTACATCGAGGTTTCCAGCAGCAACCTGCTCTGTTGCCTGTGCGAGGCTCTGGATAGGGTCCGTTATCCCTCTCGCAATCCTAAGGGCAACCCATAAAGCCATGAAAATGACAGTGAGTGTGAGGAAACCGAGAATCAGGAGATAATTTGTCTTTATCGGGACCCTCCATGATTCGAGGGTTAAGTATTTTTCATAGGCATCTTTTATGTTTTCCACATTTTCGGTAATCTTTTTCGGTATGAAAGACTCAACGACTATTATTCCTGTCTGCCTTCTACCATGTTGTTCGGGTACCACAGCCCTCACTATATCTCCGTTGTCTTTTGATATGATTTCTACACCTACCTTGCCTTCAAAGGCAGCTCTCACTGTTTCAGTAGCGTTTTTGGGTATCTCTGTGAGATGCCTGACGGTATAATTGCCTGCAGATGCTTCACCTGTTGGTAGTTTCTTTGCGAAATTGAGGGCCCTCTGTTTTTCTAACTCATAAAAGGCCTTGGCTATTTCAATAGAGCTGTCAAGGGGTTGTTTGAGTTGAGGAGCAAACCAGCGGTCTATATAATTTGTAATAAGTCCGGTTGAGACAATGAATAAAATAGTGGCAGGGATTGATGTAAGGACGACGAGGATAACGACGAGTTTTGTTTTGAATTTATACCCGAGGATTCTGTTTTTTCTTTCGAGATAAAGTCCTGCAAGACTTTTCCCGACAAAAAACATAAGGGTAAGAAGGGCAATGACAGTGAGGTTCAACAGTATGAGGACGGTCAACTTTGTTAAGAAAGAAATACTCTCAAGTTTCATATAATAGAGTTCAATCCCAAAGGCAACAATGGTGAGCAAAAATAAAAGGGTTACAATAATATGAAAACGGAGATTTTTCATTGAACAGTCCCTATCCTAAAATTTAGAGAATCTTTTGAAATCTTGAATTCATTTTCTGATAAGAAAATAATAAAGTTTCCTATTAAGGGAGGCAGTTTCCTGATTTTTGACTCTACCGTTATCCTGACAAAATGCATTCCTGGATCAAGTTCTCTCATATTCGTGAGTTTCAGCTCATCGATGCTCAGCGCCCAATTCGTCATAGACTCGAAGGATTTAAATCTCTTCTCGACGATTATGTTTCCATCATAAGAGGTTGCAATAAACTCACTCTTTACAGGATCGCATTTGAGGGTTCTTGTTAAGGATTTACCGAGAACAAACTCATCAGGCCACATCCTCCATACCTTAAAGAGATCAATATAGAATATAAATTTCTTTTCTATTCCGTTTCTGAGTTCCTGAAGATATTTTTCTTCCAGAGAGAGGGAGGTCGTAACGTAGATTTCACTGTTCTTCAGTGTCACCTCAGGCCCTGTTATTTCTGCAGCGCTTGGAAGAGAAGAGAAAGATACCAGAAAAAAGGAAAGAAACAATAGGCGGTAATATATCTTCAAATTTTGTCTCATACCCCATTACTGTTACAAATATTTTGTATTCAGGCTTGACATCTCAAGAAATTTATTTTCATTATAGCATATTAAAAATCGTGAGACGTCAGGCGTGAGACGTAAGGTGACCGTTTAATCAAAGAATTCCTCAAAGTTCTTTTTCGGGGCAGCTTATTTCCCGTTACGCCTTACTCTTTACGTCTTAAGAGAAAATGGAGGTCGTTATGGAACTTAAGGTGGTAAGAATGGAGATACCCGAGGGCTGTAATTTAATCCTTGGTCAGACACATTTTATAAAGACCGCAGAAGATCTCTACGAAATCATAGCAACGACTGTCCCGCAAGCAAGATTTGGCATTGCCTTTACAGAGGCATCAGGGCCATGCCTGATAAGGACAGAAGGCAATGATAGTGAACTGATTACTATCTGCACCAAGAACCTTCAAGAATTAGGGGCCGGTCATGTATTCTGTATCATCCTTAAAAACGCCTTTCCAATCAACGTGCTCAACCAGATCAAGAACTGTCCAGAGGTCTGCCGGATTTTCTGCGCAACGGCAAATCCTCTTGAAGTGGTTGTAGCAGAGTCATCTATGGGTAAAGGTGTACTTGGCGTGATTGATGGGTTCCCTCCAAAGGGTGTGGAAGGTGCCGAGGATAAGGCACATAGGAAGGAGTTTCTGAGGAAGATAGGGTATAAATTGTAGCAAATCAGCTGATTCCAGTTATGTCTGCAGATTTTCATAAAAAACAGAGGCAACATTTGACTTATGGTAACTTGAATAAATAATTATAGAACGTTGGTCACCCGAACTTTAACGTGATAAAGATAAGTATAGATGTGATTACCTCTAAAGTTACTTCTGTCCATGCTGAGTAGAAAAAATATTTTGGAAGTTTTTTGCCTCCATAAATGAGTAAATATCCAGGACTCAAGAAAGATATTGACCGATTAATAACAAATCCAATCCATCCCACGGCCCCTATGAGCTGGATTGTTGACATATCAAATTTACTCATAATCTGATAGAACTTCCATATCTCCAATCTTGCCAGATGCTGTATTACATTTATCCCCATAGCTGACAGTATCATTATTGCTCCAATTGTATACAACACTTCTGTAACTGCGACAAGTGATAAGTATGTTTTAAAAGAAACTCCCGCTTCCTCTCTCAGTTTTTTGCCTTTTGCTACAGCTACTACACTAATGAATATTCCAAAAAGCCAGGCTATGATTGTAGCAATATTGAGGAGTATTTTATTTACTTCTGATAGTTCCATCAGATGAGCTTTTTTATGGTTATTTATCTATTGTGTTGCCCTAACAGATTTATACACTTTTCTTTTCCGTCATTCCCGTGTAAACGGGTCACCTCAGCGACTCGCCGAGGCGAGAATCCAGGGGCTTTGGTTCTGGATTCCTGCTTTCGCAGGAATGACATTTTGAGTAAAGATAATCATGAAACAGCGCACTGTTTAGACAGTCATCTTTTGTGGTAGTTCAGGCACTCCGATAAAGAGTTTCTTTCCAACATATTTGATAACGGATTTTAGAAAAGGGAATGTTTTGGTGATCCTATAAAGAGGATTATTCCATCGTATGAGAACCCCGTAATTCAGGCTTTCTGGATCTTCCATATATTCAGGGATTATCTCCACAATTTCGAATCCAAGTTTCTGGTAAAAATAAAGCTCTGGATCAAACGGTTTTCCGCTTTTTCTTTTTCCAAAGACATAATCTTCAACTTTCATATTTTTGTGCTTATGGTAGCTTGGTATCCTTGATCCAAGATAAAGTGATTTCAAACCGTCGCCGAGTATGGTGATTATTAGACCGGTAAACATTATTTTATCTGAAGTTTTTGGTAGAGCCTCCCGAATAACCGATAAATCTGCACCAAATACAATGTCTCCATCAGGTCTGTGGGTAGTAAAGAAACCGTTACCAGTTTTTTCAAGCCATGACTTATGTTTTTTAAAATCGTTTTCTGTAGTAAAAATCCCTGATGCAGTAGCTACCATCTTTCCGTTTTTGAATGCACAATAGAGAAGTTGAGGGCAAAGTTGAAATTGATTCATAAGCATCTCTTTTGTCCAGATATACTGGCTGTTTATAATGTCTCCCCACACTTCTTTATTGATTTTAATGAATTCATCAGCCAGCATATAAGTCTCAAATCCTTTTTCAATGAGATCACTGACTCTGGCAATTGCCAGCATGTTTTTGGGTTCAGCTCTCTTTTTGAATAGGGTTACGAAAGCTTTTACTTTAGAATTCACCCTCGATATCCTCTATGTGTTTTTTATAGCATCTTATTAAAAACATTAATGCAGGTTTAATCGTTTCTATCCTTGTCCACCCCCCCCTGATGCCTGGACAGGTTATGTCAATATTTAATCCAGTAAATAAATCAATATAAAAAGGATATGCCCTGCAGACAGAAGGTCTAATATCAAACTGATTACATTTACCATTAGCAAAAAATGGACAGGAGCGATTCTTTTTAAGTTTCAGATAATGGCTGCCTTTTTGTTCCTTAGTGTATTTTGGAGAAAATTTGGCAACTTCTTCTGGAAGGATACGTATTTCATCATGTTTGATCCCTTTTATTGATTTGTAATTTGGTAGCCTATCCCTGAAATAACTACAACAATTTTCTGGACATTTTTCCTTTAAGCATATCCAGTTTATTTCTTGTTCTCCGTTGTTATTTTTCCGGAGTAAGACCTTCATAAAAAAATTTGGATCAATACTTAAACGAGATTATATTTTGGA
>JBGQMP010000118.1:0-5378 GCA_041500685.1 Thermodesulfovibrionia bacterium
TGAATTCTTCTTTCATATCGGTATTGGCTTATGATATTTTTTTCAAACAATTTACGAATCTTCTGTTGAATTCCTTCATGTAAATCTGTTATTTTTAAAATATCCCAATAATTATTCAAATACTTCAAGAGTGAGGTTCTATGAAAGGTAAAGTATACTTAATCGATGTAACAAATAGGGATGGTGTACAGACATCACGGATACTTCTCCCAAAGCTTTCAAAGACAATGTTAAACATCTATCTTGATGAGATGGGTATCTTTCAGAGTGAAATAGGATTCCCAACTTTGAAACACGAAGTAAGTTATATCAACGCAAACCTCGAACTTGTAAAGCTTGGTGCGATTAAGAGGCTTCGCCTTGAAGGCTGGTGCAGGGCCATACCCGAAGACGTAAAGCTCACCTTCAAAAATTGTCCTGAAATCAAACATATCAATGTTTCAATATCTACATCGGAGATCATGATACAGGGCAAGTTCCAGGGTAAAAGGACTTTCAAGGATATTACGAAATCTCTTGCCGAGGCTGTAAGAACTGCAAAGGAACTCGGTGCAGAAACAGTAGGAGTTAATGCAGAAGATGCATCAAGGACAGAACTCGACAGGCTGATAGAATTCACCCTTACAGGCAGGGAAGCCGGGGCAGATCGCTTCAGATACTGTGACACCCTCGGTACAGACGACCCCATAACCATATATGAAAGGACAAAGGCACTTGCCCTTGCGACAAAGTTCCCCATAGAAATGCACTGCCACAATGACCTCGGAATGGCAGAGGCTGTTTCAGTAGCAGGTGCACAGGGAGCAATAGAAGGAGGTGTTGATTCATATATCAACACAACGGTGAATGGTTTCGGAGAACGGTGTGGTAATTGTGACCTCGTATCAACAATCTTGGCACTTAAATTTTCGCAGGGGCTTAAAGATAAAGTCCCCCTCGATGAGCATGTAGACCTCAAGAAGGCATGGAAGATAGGCAGATACGCATCATTTGCATTTAATATACCCATACCGATAAACCAGCCGGGAGTAGGCGCAAATGCCTTCGCCCATGAATCAGGAATCCATGCAGATGGAGCCTTAAAAGACAGACGTAACTATGAACTCTACGACCCTGAGGACGTGGGAAGAGGTGAACCAGAACTCTCAGAAACCGGAAGGGTAATAACAACAGGAGAGTATGGAGGCATTAAAGGCTTCAGGCATGTCTACGACAAACTCGGCATCCATTTCCACGATGACAATGAAGCAAGAAAAGTACTTGAACTCGCGCAGTACACTAATCTTCACACCCAGAAGCCTCTCACGGACGATGAATTAAGATTCATTGCCATGTATCCTGAGGTTGCGAAAAAGATACTCACCGCAAGTCCATAATGTATACCGTTACATTCATACCAGGAGATGGCATAGGACCTGAAATCTCCGAGGCCACAAAACGGGTCATTGAAGCCACGGGTGTCGATATCAGATGGGATATCCAGGAGGCGGGACAGGATGTATTTGAAAAGGAAGGAACCCCACTGCCTCAGAGAGTCCTTGATTCAATTAAAAAAACCAAAGTAGCCCTCAAGGGACCGATTACAACACCTGTGGGAACAGGGTTTAGGAGTGTTAATGTTACCCTGAGACAGACCCTTGACCTCTATTGTTGCCTGAGGCCATGCAAATCCTTTAAGGGTGCAAGAACAAGATATCAAGATATTGACCTTGTCATCATCAGGGAAAATACAGAAGATCTCTATGCCGGAATCGAATTCGAGAAAGGTACAAAAGATACAGGAAACCTTATCGATTTTATTATAAAGGTTACAGGAAAAAGAATCAGAGCTGATTCAGGCATAAGCATTAAACCCATATCAGTTTACGCAACAGAGAGGATCGTAACGTTTGCCTTCGAGTATGCGAGAAAAAATAAGAGAAAAAAGGTTACTGCAGTCCATAAGGCGAACATCATGAAATATTCAGATGGGATCTTTCTGGAAACTGCAAGAAATGTGGCAAAGAGATATCCCGATATCCCGTTTGAAGACAGGATAGTTGACAACATGTGTATGCAGCTCGTGCAGAAACCTGAGCTTTATGATGTCATAGTCCTCCCCAATCTTTACGGTGATATTGTATCTGATTTGGCCGCAGGTCTTATTGGGGGTCTTGGCATTGCCCCTGGAGCAAACCTTGGAGAGGAGATAGCGGTTTTCGAGCCAGTTCATGGGAGTGCCCCTAAGTACAAAGGGTTGAATAAAATAAACCCTCTTGCTATGATACTCTCAAGTGTTTTGATGCTCAAACATCTGGGAGAGACCGAAAAAGCTGAAAGATTAGAAATAGCTGTCGCAACGGTGATAGAAGAAGGAAGACATGTGACATATGACATGAAGCCAACCCCTGACGACCCAACTGCTGCAACAACATCGATGGTTGCAGATGCCATTATCGAAAAGTTAGTCTAATCCCTAAATGGAAACGGATAGTTCACCGAGAAAAAAACCCAGAAACAAATTCAATATCAAAAAACCATCCACCCCAGGTGGATTTAAAATATCAGAAATCCTCAATTTTAAATTTTTAATTTCACAGTTTGCATTTTGTTTTTAAATTCTATGTGGCTTGACATACTTCTCATCATCATTTTCATTTTCTTGAATGCTCTCTTTGCTGCAGCTGAGATAGCAGTCATTACCCTCAGGAGAACACGTGTCAAACAACTCATCGATGAGGGTAACAAGCATGCTGTGATTCTGGATAAGTTTCGAAAAGAGCCGAATAGATTTCTTGCGACAATTCAGGTTGGTATCACTCTATCTGCAGTCCTCGCATCAGCCATTGGAGGGGCAACAGCAGTTGAAATAATAAAACCCATGCTTAAGAATGTACCGATACCCCTCATCTCGGTCTCAAGCCAGGCAATCGCCATAGGTATAGTGGCTGCAATAATAACGTATTTCTTTATTGTCTTCGGAGAACTCATCCCAAAATCAATAGCCCTTCGCCATCCGGAAACTACCGGTCTTTTGATTGCCCCCCTCATAGAAAAGTTCTCTAAACTGGTTATGCCTTTTGTTCAAATACTCAGGGGAACTACAAATCTTTTATTGAAGCCCTTTGGTAAAAGGGCTTTCAGTGAAAGGGGATACATTTCGGAAGAAGAGATTAAACTCCTCTTAGAGGAAGGTAAAGAAAGGGGCATTTTTGAAGCCGAGGAAAAAGAGCTTATCCACAGTGTTTTTGAGTTTACAGATATGTCAGCCAAAGAGGTAATGGTACCTTCCACTCAGATGGCAACAATAAGCCTTGGTATGTCTATGGAAGAAATCAAAACTATCATCGCTGAGGAGCAGTTTTCTCGGTATCCTGTTGTAGGTAAAGACCTGAACGATATTCGGGGAATTCTCTATGCAAAGGACTTCCTGAATACACTGGCAAGAGGAGGAGCAGACATAAGAAAGCTCATTAAACCACCCTTCTTTATTCCTGAGACAATGAAGATAAGCAACCTCCTGAGAGAAATGCAGAGGAAAAGGGTTCATATGGCTTTAGTCATAGACGAATACGGTGGGGTTTCTGGTCTTGTAACCATGGAAGACCTTTTAGAAGAGATCGTAGGAGAGATAAGAGATGAATATGACATCGAAAGTCCTGTTATACAACTCAGCGATGGTACATTTCGCATAGATGCATCCATCAGCATACGGGATCTGAAAGAGGATTACGAGATAGAGATACCTGAATCTACAGAATATGAGACCCTGAGTGGTTTTTTATTTACTGCCCTTCAAAGGATTCCAAAAATTGGCGATGTTGTTCAGATAGAAGGAAAGAAAATAACAATATTGGAGATGGTAGGTCAGCGAATAGCTAAGGTAAAACTCGAGAAGCTGCCAGAAGGAGAGGAACTGTCATGAAGAAAAAAGTATCAATAATGGGTGCAGGGAATGTTGGTGCCACAACCGCACAGTTTGTTTTGCAATCAGGCATTGCTGATGTTGTTCTGTTTGACATCATAGATGGAATGCCCCAGGGCAAGGCACTTGACCTCGCAGAAGCTTGCCCCCTCTGGAACTCATCATCAACAATCAAGGGGACAAAGAACTATTCTGATACTTCCGGTTCTGATATCGTTGTCATCACTGCCGGGCTTGCAAGAAAAGCCGGTATGTCAAGAAGCGACCTCCTTCATGCAAATGCTAATATCGTTAGGGAAGTATGCATTCAGATAGCAAAGACATCTCCAAATGCTATTGTAATCGCTATAACGAACCCGATGGATGTAATGGCACACCTTGCATGGAAAACTACGGAGTTTTCCTGCAAGCGCGTTATGGGCATGGGTGGTATACTTGATTCCGCAAGATTAACTGCATTTCTTTCCTGGGAATTAAATGTTTCCCCTGAGGACGTTGAAGCAATTGTGCTCGGTGGACATGGGGATGAAATGGTTCCACTTTCAAGATTTACTGCTGTAAAAGGAATCCCGATAACAGAACTCCTGCCCAAGAAAAAAATCGAGGCATTGATAGAAAAGACAAGAAATGGTGGGGCAGAAATAGTTGCTTTACTGAAATCGGGAAGTGCATATTATGCTCCGGCAGCGTCAACATTTCATATGATAAAGTCAATTCTTCTGGATGAAAAAAGGTTGCTTCCCTGTGCAGCATATCTGAATGGAGAATATGGCATGAAGGATATTTACATGGGTGTGCCTGTCATACTCGGAAAAGAAGGCGTTGAGAGGATCGTGGAAATAAAACTCACCAAAGAAGAAAAGGCCCAGTTCAGGAAATCGTGCACATCTGTCAGAAAATTAGTAAAGAAACTATTAATATAGACGGAGGCAAGATGGAGAAAACACTCTCAATAGTCAAACCAGACGGTGTGAAAAAAAATCTCATCGGTGAGATCATAAGGAGATTTGAACAAAAAAACCTCCGGATTGCTGCGCTGAAGATGCTCAAACTTTCTAAGGAAGAAGCGATGAGTTTCTATATCGTTCATAAGGATAAGCCCTTCTATAACAGCCTTACTGAATTCATATCAGAGGGACCTGTTGTAGTCATGGTAGCAGAAGGTAATGATGCCATCTCCAGGGTCAGGGAGATTATGGGAGCAACGAATCCCAAGGACGCAGCACCGGGCACAATACGAGCTGAGCTCGCTTCAGATATCGAACATAATATCGTCCATGGCTCAGATTCGAAAAAATCAGCTTCCTATGAAATATCCTTCTTTTTCTCTTCCCTCGATATTCATTGAGGTATATTGACTTTCTCTGACAAAAAGTATTACGCTAAAATTAATTGAGGTAGAGAAATAGCATGTTTGAGAAGTTTACTGAAAGAGGAAGAAAGGTAATCATATACGCCAAGGAAGAAGCCGAAA
>JBGQMP010000119.1:0-5340 GCA_041500685.1 Thermodesulfovibrionia bacterium
TAAACAATAATATAGTAATTCCACCCCCTTCAGACCCTTCTGCCGGATTAGGAAGGACATTTGACTTAACAACCATAACAAACTGGCAGAATTACAGATGGAAGTTGTATACAATAGTTTTAAAACCAAATAATCTAAGGTAAAAAATGAGAAGTCAGAACTCTGAACTCCGAACTCTAAACTCTAAACTTTTAAATGAAAAAGGCATTGCCCTTGTAATGGTTCTCGTGCTCTCAGCTATTGCGCTAGTCATCATGGCAGGATTAATATACATGTTGACAACGGGAACTCAGATTTCAGGTATACAAAAGAGATACGAAACCGCATCTGAGGCTGGTATGGGTGGCACTGATATCACCTATCAGCTTGTTGGGCTAAGAGGAGATACATCAAGAACTGCCACTTTTTTAACTGATATATCGGCCCTTGCTCCTGCTATTACAACACCCGCTACTTGTACCGGTACAAATCTGTCTGGAACAGCGTTTACAGGATTAGCAGCAAAACTCAATGCACCATCTTCTACTTGGGCAGGTTGTGATAACACCATGGTCATCAACCCTAATACAGGTACTTCCTATGACATGGTCTTCACCCTTGGGACAACCCTTACATACAATGTTTATTCAAAAATAGTGGACACTGTTGAGGGCAATAGTGCAGGAGATGAGGGTTTGATAAATAATCGAGTGGTGGATTCTAATTCTGGTGAGATAAGGGTTATGAGTTACCCTTATCTTTATACAATAGAGGTGGATGCAGAAAATGCAGCGAATCCATCTGAAAGGGCTAAGTTCTCTGTTCTTTATCAATATTGATTATGGCGTAATAGGTATCTATAATGAGGTGTATTCCACAGTGAAAAAGTTTTTATGTTATTTAGCTCTCTTTCTATTTTTATCCTGCTCTTCAGAAAAACCTGGTGATAGGGACACACAAAAGACTTCAGGAGCAGAAAGCAGAACTGCTTCCGAACAATCCCAGCCATCTGTCTCTCCAGAGAGTGGACCATATTCACTGGAAATTACCCCTGTCAATGCTTCACGCAAATCAACATTAAAGGTAATTGCTCAAGGCTTTAATCTTTCTGATGCAAAAATAGAATGGCTGTTAAACGGTCAGTCAATTCAGAATCCAACATCCTCCCAATTCAATGCCAGAGAGACAAGAAAGGGCGACAATATCCAAGTAAAGGCAATTATAGATGGCAAAGAGATAAAGTCTAACATTATAGAGATTAAAAACGCTCCGCCCGAGATTGCCAGAGTTAAAATCCTCCCGGAGGTATTTAAACCGGGTGACACCCTGAATGTTGAGGTCTCTGCAAGCGACATAGATGGAGACGAGGTAACTGTCTCCTATGAATGGACAAAAAACGGGGAGCCCGCAGGAAATAGCAAACGACTGGAGATACCTCTCAAGAGAGGAGACAAGATTTATGTCAAGATAACTCCTTTTGATGGCGAACTTTATGGCCCTTCTGTTATTTTGCACAGGGAAATAAAGAATATGCCTCCAAAGATTATTGAAGATAAGAAATTTCAGTTCGATGGGAAGGTTTACACGTATCAAATAAAAGCTGCTGACCCTGATGGAGACCCCCTTACCTATTCACTCAAAACTGCACCTGCTGAAATGACAATTGAGCCATCAACGGGATTCATACACTGGAACGTGCCACCTGAATTTAAGGGAAAGGCTCCTATTACTGTTTCTGTTACCGATGGCCATGGTGGTGAAGCAGTACAGCGTTTTACTTTTGATATAATGCCTCAGAAATGAGAGACGCGGATATTTCCTATTGAGGATTTGTCATTTTTATTATGATTTCTATAGTTTCTTCTTAGAAACCCGGTAAGTTATGTCTCACTTACGTTTCCCGTTAGCTTGACAAAGCATCCCATATCTTTTATAATTGCAATTGAAACTAATTCTCAATTAGAAAGAGGTAGGAATGGCATGCATGAGCACCGATTAAGGCATAGATATAGAGGACATAAAGGGGGGAAAGGATATGAAAGGGTTGCCCTTATAGGAAACCCTAATGTTGGGAAAAGCGTCATATTCGGCCTACTGACGGGGAAATATGCAATTGTATCCAATTACCCTGGCACAACCGTAGAGGTTTCCTACGCAAATATAAGCCTTGACGGTAAAAAATACCTCGTCGTTGATACCCCTGGTGTCAATAACCTTATACCCATGAGTGAAGATGAGAAAGTCACAAGGGACATCCTCCTGCATGACAAACCTTCTGTGGTTTTACAGGTTGGTGATTCAAAAAACCTTAAACGAACCCTTCTTTTGACTGCTCAGCTTGGGGAGATGGGGCTTCCCATAATCCTTGACCTCAACATGGAGGATGAAGCCAGAGAAATAGGAATAAGCATTGACATCGAGAGGCTCAGGTCATTAGTAGGGGTTGAGGTAGTAAGCACCACAGCGCCTGAACGCAAAGGTATGAAAGGCATGAAAGCAGCTATCAGCAAAAAGAATAAGGTGCCAGCAATAACTGTTCAATATAACCCTCTGATAGAAGAATATATAGAGAAGGTTTCTTTTTATCTGCCAGAAGCAAATGTTTCAAAAAGGGCTATTGCACTTATGATACTCTCAGGTGATGAAAGCATGAGAGAATGGCTCAATACAAATATTGAAGCGGAGGTCATCAAGGAACTGGAAAGACTCAGAAATGAGTGTCAAGAAAGGCTGAAAAGGCCTATCAGTGTGATTATCAATGAGACCCGCCTGAAAAAGGCAGCCGAGATAGCAGATATGGTCACAAAGAAGATCCCACAGCTAGGCAGTTCTCTTGCATCTACCCTTGGAAGGCTCAGCATGCATCCTTTATGGGGGATCCCTATTCTCCTTGTTGTACTCTTTGGCCTTTATGAGTTTGTTGGTGTCTTTGGCGCTGGGATCTTAGTAGGTCTTCTTGAGAATAAAATATTTGACGCTTACCTTATTCCAATATTCATAAAGGTCGTAAAAATGTTCATACCTTTCCCGTTTGTACAGGAGATGTTCATTGGTGAATATGGACTCATCACAATGGCACTGAAATATGCCATAGGGATAATCTTCCCGATAACCACGACTTTTTTTATAGCGTTTGCAATTCTTGAAGACAGTGGCTATCTGCCAAGGCTTGCCATCATGTCTAACAAGGTATTCAATCTGATGGGTTTAAGCGGAAAGGCTGTCCTTCCCATGGTACTTGGTCTCGGATGTGGCACAATGGCAGTCATGACAACAAGGATACTTGAGTCGAAGCGGGAGAGAATAATAGCAACCTTTCTTCTCGCCCTGGCAGTACCTTGTGCTGCACAGCTTGGGGTGATAATGGGTATGCTCGGAACACTTTCTGCAAAAGCTATGTCAATATGGGTTTTGAGTGTTCTCGGAATACTTCTTTTTTCAGGCTATCTTGCCTCAAAGATTGTGCCCGGTGAAAAGTCTGGATTTTTTCTTGAGATCCCACCCTTAAGAAAGCCGACTCTTGAAAATATAGCAGTCAAGACATCAAGCAGGGTCATCTGGTATCTCAAAGAGGCAGTACCACTTTTTATGCTCGGCACGTTTATCCTCTTTATCCTTTACAAGCTGGCACTTCTTGGCCTTATCCGGAGTTTTGCCGCCCCTGTTGTTGTAAACGTACTTGGGCTTCCAGATAAAACAACAGATGCATTCCTGCTCGGATTTTTCAGAAGAGACTACGGTGCAGCAGGTCTTTTTGCTATGGCGGAAAAGGGACTGCTAACACCAATTCAATCTGTGGTGAGCCTTGTAACAATAACTCTTTTTATTCCATGTCTAGCACATTTCTTCATGATCATAAAGGAAAGGGGCCTCAAGATGGCTCTTACCATGGTAGTGATAATATTCCCGGCAGCTATCTTTTTTGGAGGGTTGCTGAATTGGACCCTTAGACACTTGCATATAACCATATAGACTTGCAAATGGGGAAATCTTTATATGATAATTATTTGATTCGTTTTATCTCCTTACTGAGAAGGGAATAGTTAAACACATGATGCCTGAAAAGAAAAAGCTCTGTAGATCTATAACAGCTTCCGGGACAGAAAAGAGTATGTTTGAAGACGAGGCACTTGAGGCAATCTGGGAGCTGGCAGAAGACGGAGAAGTAAACTTTACTGATCTCATAAAGGAAATTGGCAATGAGAAAGAAATTCTCGAGATGCAAAAAGACGGCTTAATAATAATCAGGGAAGACAAAGTCCAGTTTACAGAAATCGGACGAGACAGGGCAAGGGACATAACAAGACGACACCTTCTTGCAGAAAGGCTTTTTGCCGATGTCCTCGCTTTAAATGAGTACGAAGAGGATGCATGCCGTTTCGAGCATGCGATAAGTCCCGGCGTAGAAGAGGCTATATGCACTTTCTTAGGACATCCCCCTACCTGCCCCCATGGAAGAGCAATACCGAAAGGAAATTGTTGCAGACTCTATACACGAGAAGTTAAACCTCTCGTACAACCTCTCACAGATTTGGAAGTCGGTGTAACTGCAAAGGTTGTATTCATAACCACCCCTGCCATGGAGAAGCTCACAGCTATAGGACTTGTGCCTGGAGGGACTGTTAAACTCCAGCAGAAAAAACCTTCTTATGTCGTGGGCATAGATGAGACAACAATTGCTATCGATGAAGAGATAGCGAAAAGAATCTATGTAAAGAGATAGGAAATGGGAGAAAAGGTATTCAGAGAATATCTTAAGAGTAAAGGCCTTAAATTTACAAAAGAGAGAGCGTTGATATTCAAGGATATTTCTTCTCGACACGGCCATTTTCACCCTGAGGAACTTTATATCGGAATGAAGGAAAAAGGACTGAAAGTTTCAAAGGCATCCATTTATAGAACTCTCCCCCTCCTTCTTGAAAGCGGTCTCATTGAGCATGTAGAAAGAACCGAAAAACATGCCCACTATGAACAGACTTTCGGCAGAAACCATCATGATCATATGCTCTGTATTTCATGCGGCAGTGTCATAGAGTTTTATTCTGAGGCGATAGAAAGTCTTCAGAACAAGATATGCATAAAGAAAGGGTTCAGGGGCGCAACCCATACCCTCGAGATAAAGGGATACTGCAGTAAATGCAGGAAGACGAGGAAATAAATTCCGCTCTCTCGATAGCTCCACCCTCTCATCATTCCCCTTTATTCTTGAGCTGAAATTTAGACCTTGTTCAAGAGTGTTTTATATTTTTCTCCAAAAATAATCATTCAAATCCCCCCTCACCCCCCTTTAGAAAAGGGGGGTGAGGGCAATACTGTTCGGCATAAGATATGCTTAGTAGCAATACCGATATAAACATTCCA
>JBGQMP010000120.1:0-5329 GCA_041500685.1 Thermodesulfovibrionia bacterium
TTAAGCTACTGCCCACAGAATTCTATTAATTTACTTTTGGGACCATATGTTTGATCCTGAAGAGCTTTTTTCTTTCTTTGCTTGTCTTTTTTCTTTCAGACTGTGCTGTGGTTTTTTCTTTGCATTTGGTTTTTGCTTGTTTTTTTCTTTGCTCATTAAATGCCTCCTTTATTAATAGTAATCATCACCATTATATCAGGTATTAGGGGTGTTTAGTTCAGGAAGGACTACATGGAGATGCGAAACCATCTATGATGCAGACTACTATGTGAAATCTTTTTAGCTCAAGCAACGCAATGGTTGCAATATTTCATGATAGTAGAAAGAAGATGATAGTTACTCTGACAATGCCCGCTAGATATAATTCTGTCTTTAAGTTTGCGTGTTTATTTATTTTCGATCCCTTGTAAATCGCAGGCTAAAACCTGCGGCTACAGCAAAAAACAAAGAACCTATTCCACATAACTCGTAATCCCTTAACCTGTTGATTCGCCTGTCCTCTATATGCTATTTTTAAGCAAAAGCTTGTACATAATAAGTGAGGTAAGAATGCAAGACATCTTAGAAAAAGCAAAACCAAAATATCTTATTGATGAAAAAGGCAATAAAAAGGCTGTTGTTCTCGATATCAAGGAATATAAAAGCATTATGGAATTAATTGAAGACCTGGAAGACGCTAATGACCTTTTACGGGCAGAGAGAGAAGCAACCTCCTTCATCCCCTATGACAAGTTCCGCAAGACTTGGCTTAAAGGTTGATCTACAAGATCATAATTGAAAGAAGGGCTGCAAAAGAGGCTGAGAAGATTCCTCTTATCTAACCTGAAAATTTTATATAATTTTCCCAATAGTGCAGAAGCTCTTTTGTTGCCCTGAGGTCGCCGACACAATACCTCGCAATATCAAGATGCCTCCCGGCCTTGAATAATCCTTTCACCTCATCCCCTGTAATACCGTCCTCTTTGGGACTCTTTATCCCGAAGGTCCTGCACCACATATCGAGATTAAATCTTTTCCGAGATGCACCGTAAAATGTAAGCTGTTCAAGGAGGTCTATATGCGTGTCGCCATATCTGTTGGGCATCAAATCCCTTCGTGGCTTTATCCTGTGGACAGCAGAACGGATTAAGATGAAAGGGCAGTCAAAACCCCTGCCATTGAAGGTAATAAACTGGCTACAGCCCTTGATAACGGTCCAGAATTTCTCGAGTATCTCCTTCTCCGTCCCTGTTTCGTAAAGTACGTTACCTTCTTCGAAGGGAAGCAACGGATCACCAACATTCTGGAAAAATACTTTCCCCTTTTGTGTATCAGGATCCAGTAGTCCTATGGTAACGATTTCACCAGTGAGGGGATAGAAAGAGAGGCGGTCCTTTATCTCTTCCTTTTCATCTTTTGTCTCAGCATACCTCAGGAGATATTCCTGGACTGGTCTGTCAAGGGACTCAAAATCCTTCCCCACGGTCTCTATGTCAAAGATTACTCTGGACATAAATCTAATTTAGTATTTAAATGTAGCCGCAAACTTCAGTTTGCGTTCTTTATTTTCAATCACTTGTGACTTGCAGGCTAAAGCCTGCGGCTACCAGAAAAAATTTCCGCAAGAGATTCTTCGACTACTAATTTCTTTTTATGATGCCTTAGGCAGTTCTTTAAATACCTTCCATGTCTTGAGAAGGTCTATGGCCCTCTGAAGCTGTGTATCCTCTTTTTCTTGGACCTCAATAGGAGCCATCTCTTCGGGCTCCTTTGGCACCTCTTGCCCTTGACTATTCTCAAGGTGCCCCTCGAGGTCCTTCTCTCGAATCACAGGATGCTCCTTACCTTTTTCTTTTATATCAAGCTTTACAACAATGTCGGGCACAATCCCAGTTGCCTGTATGGAAGTCCCTTTTGGTGTGTAATATATCGCTGTTGTAAGTCTAAGGCCTGAACCGTCACTGAGAGGAATTACTGATTGCACTGACCCTTTCCCAAAGGTTTTTATACCGAGGATAACAGCCCTGTTCCAGTCCTTTAATGCACCAGCAACGATCTCTGATGCACTGGCACTGCCTTCATTTACTAATACAATCATTGGGATGTCGTAATTTGGCCGATCATCACCTGTATTGTACTCTGCCCTCTCTCCTTTTTTACCTTTGATATATACGACTAACTTGCCTGGTGGCAGAAACTGGCTTGTAACACTCACGGCACTGTTGAGAAGCCCTCCGGGATTATTCCTGAGGTCAAGGATGAGGGAATTTATCTTCTCCTGCATGAGCTTCTCCAGGGCAGTAGATAGGTCTGCTGCTGTCTGTTCCTGGAACTGACTTATCTTTACGTATCCTATACCATCCTCGAGGATCTTCGATTTCACACTCTTTATCTTTATTAACTCTCTTACGAGGGTAAAGTCCTTTGTCTCTTTCCATCCTTCCCTGAGTATTGTTATGGTTACAGAGGTCTTCGGTACCCCTCTCATCTTACTGACTGCATCATGAAGACCCATGTCTTTCGTAAACTCGTTGTTTATCTTTATGATCTTATCGCCCGCTTTTATACCGGCCTTGTAGGCAGGCGTATCCTCTATGGGAGCTATTACTGTCAGCAGCCCATCTTTTGTCCCTATCTGGATGCCGATGCCTCCAAACTCTCCCTTCGTTTCAGTCTGCATCTCCTTATATGCTTCGGGGTTTAAAAAACTTGAATGAGGGTCAAGGGAGCTGAGCATTCCCTTAATTGCACCGTATACTAGGTCTTTTGTCTTTACATCTTCAACATAGTTTTTCTTGACCATAGTGATGGCCTCTGTAAAGACTTTCAGCTCTTCATATCCTTCTCCCTCTGCTCCTACAATAGACCACCGACCAATGAGAACACCTGTTAAAGCAACAACAAAAATAAGAACCAATATTAAAGTTATCCTTTGCTTACTCACCTTTTATCCTCCAAAATGTTATCTCTTTTTCAGCCACTGTAATGGATCAAGAGGCTTGCCTTTATATCGTACTTCAAAATATATGCCTGGTACATTCAGGATGCTTGAATTTCCCACCCGTCCAATTGTCTGTCCACTGTTTATTATATCTCCAACCTTAGAAAAAATCTCTGATAGGCTTCCATAGAGCGTGTGGTATCCATCGCCATGGTTTACGATCATGAGCTGGCCGTAACCCTTGAACCATTCTGCAAAAACGACCTTACCGGTATGAACAGCCTTTGCATAGAGAGCGTCAGCCGTCTGTATGAATATACCACTTCTGAAGACTGGTATATTAAACTGTGGGTCTTTTTGAGAGCCATAAGGGACTGCTATCTTGCCTTCAACTGGCCAAGGAAGTTTTCCTTTCAGCCCTAAAAACCCTTTTGCATGATAAGTATCTGTCTTTTCAGACTCCCGTATAACATCGAGGAGCCTTTTTGAAGCCTCTTTTAATTCTTTCAACATCTTCTCATAGGAAGACTTCTCCTTTCTTACGGATGCAAGCAACTCTTCTTTATCCTTTTTCTTCCTTGCAAGTTCTTCCTCTTTATCCTTGACCTCTTTTCCATTTTTCACAAGCTCAGCCTTGAGAACCATGAGTTGTTTCTCTTTCTCATGAAGGTCTCTCAGGTTTTCTTTATAGGTATTCAGCACCCTGTTTTCGTAAAGGGTGATATATTCCAGGCTTTTCCAGCTTTTCAGCAGTTGAGAAATATCTTCGGTGCCTGAAAGTAATAGAGCGACATCTCCAGGATACCTGTTTTTCTGTATAGCCCTGAGTTTTCTCTTTATCCATTCTCTCTGCCTCTCGATGCCTCCTCTGCTCAGAGAAATTTCAGCCTCTACCTTTGATATCTGTGACTCTGTATTCTTCAGCCTCTTCCTGTATTTTCTGAGTTCAGCCTCGACGACGCTGAGTTCTCTGTCGGTATTTTCTAAATCCGTCAGGACTGAGTGTTCACGCCTTTCTGCCTTTTCGAGTTTTTCCTTATGGGCTTTTATCTCTCTCTGCATCTTTTTATATTCTTCCTGTGGGGTTGCTGCAAGACAATACGGAGCCAAGAGCAGAGAGCTAAGAGTAAACAAAGAGCAAAGGGTTAAGAGCAAATGGCCGAAATCCAAGGGCATAGAGCTTAGAGCTAAGAAGACAAGTTTATTACGTTTATTTGGTTTATTGGGTTTTTTGAAACTCAAGATGCACTTTGCTCTATGCATGCTTAGTATCTGATTCTCCCGATAGCAATTGCAGCACCGGTCATCCCGAGAAGAAGACCTGTGAGAGGAAGAAGAGGAGATAGATTCGTTGGAAAGATAATCGCCTTAAAGAGAGGAATAGAAATACTGAGCTTAAGAAAGACAATATAATGCAATGATAGAATACCAACAAGACTTAAGATGCCACCCCAAAAGCCGATGACAGCACCTTCAATAATAAACGGAGCCCTTATGAACCCTTTTGTGGCCCCGAGAAGTTTATAGGTCTCGATCTCTTCTTTCTTCCTGTAAAAGAGAATCTTCACTGTGCTATAGCATACAAAGATCACTCCTCCAAACATTATGATGATAAAGAGTATGCCTACAGCTCTCATCCCGAGTCCCAGAGAATAGAGAGACGAAAGGAATTTTTCTCCGTACTCTACTTCATCGACTCCCTGTATCTTCATCATTTGAGATGCCAGCCTTTTAGCAGTCTCAGGTCCTGCTACTTCCCCTTTCATTTTTATTTCTATCGAGTCATGCAGGGGATTTTCTTCAAGGCCTTCAAGTACATAGGCAGCATCTTTGAACATAGTCTTGAGTTCCTTGAGTGCATCATCTTTTGAAATATATTTCACCGTCTCTACTGAGCCATCCTTCTTAAGAGTATTCAGGATATTTTCCACTTCCTGCCCTGAGAGGTTATCCTTCAGGTAAAGCATCACGGAAAACTTTTCAGGGAGCTTTTTCGTTATCGTGTCAACATTGTAGACAGAGAGGGCAGTAAGAGCTGCAATAAGGAGGCCTGAAGCTATGGTGAGAACGGAGAGAAAATTTATCCACTTCTCGCGTAATAGGCTCTGAGCTGCCAGCCTGAATGAGTATGGAGCAGCCATTTAACCTGTTTCCTCCCCAGTAAAATTACCACTATCCAGTCTCAGTATCCTTCTCCCTGTATTCCGAAAAAGCTCTCTGTTGTGTGTAGCAATCAGAATTGTTGTTCCCTTTATATTGATCTCCTTAAATGTCCTTATGATACCTGCTGAAGTATCAGGATCCACATTTCCTGTTGGCTCATCAGCGAGAATAATTGTCGACTCAGAAACGATAGCCCTCGCAATCACAACCCTCTGCTGTTCACCTCCTGACAGGGCTAAGGGGAAA
>JBGQMP010000121.1:0-5301 GCA_041500685.1 Thermodesulfovibrionia bacterium
CCAAACATGTAATTAGCATTGAGACGATAGAGAAAAATGTAAATAGCCTTATTTATAATAAATTTCCTAAAGACATTGAAATACATATCGAACCAGGCAGAGCAGTAGTAGGAGATGCTGGCGTATTAGTAACAACAGTAATTGGTAAAGCCTGCCGGTCAGATGAGGACTGGCTCTATATTGATGTGGGTGTCTTTAATGGTCTCATGGAGAGTGTCGGGGGCATAAAATACAGTTACATTGTCGAGAGCTATAAACAATCGAGGTCTAAAAAAAGATGGACAATAGCAGGTCCGAGTTGTGACAGCTTTGATGTCATCGACAAAAATGTAGCTCTTCCAGAACCGAGTATTGGCAATCTAATTCTCATATTATCCAGTGGTGCCTACACCGTATCGTATGCTTCAGAATTCAATGGTTTTTCTATACCGAAAACAGTACTCATATAGGGAAAGGATGAAAAAATGATCAAGTTTTTTGAAAAAGCACCATATGCACCAGTAGAGTATTCCTATGATGTTGAAGAGATCCTTTATAAAGGCAAGAGCAAGTTTCAGGAAATTAAGGTTATTAGAAATCCGCATTTTGGCAAGATGCTTATCCTTGATGACGTTGTCCAGCTTACCGAAAGGGATGAGTTTTTTTACCATGAAATGCTCACCCATGTAGTAATGCATGCCCATCCATGTCCGAAGAAGGTTATTGTTATCGGCGGTGGAGATGGGGGAGTAGTAAGAGAGGTCCTCAAACATAAAACTGTTGAAAAGGTCTATTTTGTGGAGATAGACGAGGAAGTAATCAATGTTTCAAGGAGATTTTTCCCGAATGTTGCTTCAGGTATTGATGATCTGCGTGTAGAGATAAAGATTATGGACGGTGCAGAGTTTGTCATTAAGAGGAAACCTTCAGAGATAGACGCTGTAATCATTGACTCTACGGACATTATTGGTTTTGCAAGGAGTCTTTTCACCGGAGATTTTTTTACATCCGTTAAAAATTGCCTTACAGATGAGGGTATGTTCGTTACACACACAGAATCACTTCATTTCCACAAAGATATGGTTATTGAAATCCAGGAAATACTGAAATCAGTCTTCCCCGTGGTTAACATATATACAGCTCCTATCGCAACGTATCCAGGCAATTGGTGGGCATTTGCCGTTGCATCAAAAAGTCTTTCACCCCATGAGACAAAACGCAAATTTGAGATAAAAACAAAGTACTACGATGAAGAAATTCACAAGCAAGCATTTATGCCTAAAGGCTTGTATGAGAAACTGATGCAGAGAAAGCTGGAATGGTAAGCAATTGAAAGATCCAAACATCAAGGGTAACTGGTTTATTGATGAAGACAGCAAGCACAGATGGATATATCACAGGGTCAAGAGGCACATATTATCCGCAAAGACGAAGTTCCAGCAGGTAGATCTCATTGATACCTATCATCTTGGACCTTTTGTTATTCTCGATAACAAAATCCAGTCTGCTGAGGTAGACGAATTTATCTATCATGAAGCACTTGTGCATCCTACCATGCTTACGCATCCAGACCCCAAAAACATATTAATTCTCGGAGGAGGTGAGGGAGCAACATTAAGAGAAGTACTCAAACATCCGACGGTTAAAAGAGTTGTCATGGTAGATATTGATGAAGAATTTGTTCATCTCTGTAAGAAATACCTCAATAAATGGCATCAGGGCTCCTTCGATGACAAAAGGGTTGAATTAATCTTTGTCGATGCAAATGAATACATCAAGAAAACAAAATCTCACTTTGACATCATCATTGCTGACATTAGTGATCCTGTTGAAAAAGGCCCTGCCCAGATGCTCTATACAAAACAATTTTATTCTTCTATTAAGAGGGTCTTGTCGCCTGACGGGATTTTTGTAACTCATGCCACAGCAGTTTTCTATACTCCGGATAAGAGTATCAATACCCGGATCTTTAGAATGCTTTCTGACATTTTTCCTGTAGCAGATTTCTATTACGAATATATCCCGAGTTATAGTTCTCTATGGGCATTTACTATTGGTTCACTCAAATACAGTCCCCGGAAGTTATCTTCATCTGCTTTAAACAGGCGATTGACAAAAAGGGGACTCAACAACCTTTCCTATTACGATCAGGAAACACATAAAAGAATATTCTCTCTGCCCAAATGTGTCAGGAAAGTTCTGAGAACAGCAAATCTCTAGCAACCCCTCCGTATCCTCCCCTTGCTAAGGGGAGAATACGGAGGGGTCATAAACGTTTTGTTATATCGCTTTTCACGACATATTGTTGTAATGATTTTGTTATTTTTTGTATAATTTCTGCATGAAGATTGTAATTTCAGAGATCCCTGAAGAGGGGTTAGATTTAGATCTCCAGGAGACAGTTCAATTTAATGACACCCTTTCACCTGTCCAGGTGTACCTAAGGGTTACAAAGGTAAGCACTGAAGTTGTGGTAAGTGGTAATATACAAACTAATGTAGAATTACAGTGTAGCCGATGCCTGAAGGATTTCAGGGCTCAACTGACGATCCCATTTGAAGCTATATATCATCCTCTCGAGCACCTCAAAGGGGAGGATAAACACAAGCTCGAGGTCGATGAACTTGACATGGGTTTTTATTCGAAAGATGAGCTTGATCTGCTTCAACTTACAAAGGAGCAGATAATACTCAATCTTCCAATGAAGCCTCTGTGTAATGATCTTTGCAAAGGGATATGCCTGCAGTGTGGAATAGATCTGAATACTGGCCTCTGTAATTGCAGTGCAAAAGAAATAGATCCACGACTTGAGACATTAAAGAAGCTATTAAAATAATCAACCAGCTAAAAATAATTTTCTGATGAAAGGAGTAAAATTTGGCAAACCCAAAACACAGGCATACAAGATCAAGGAGAGATAAGCGGAGGGCCAATTGGAAAGGCAAGGTTCCTAATCTGAGCCTCTGCCCTGGTTGCAACGAACTGAAGCTCCCTTACAAAGTATGCCTTCATTGCGGTTCATACAATGGTCGCAAGATTCTCGAAGTAGTTGAAAAAGAAGCATGAGAATTGCCCTTGATGCGATGGGAGGCGATTATGCCCCTGCAGTCACTATTGAGGGCGCTATCAAGACCGTAAATGATATTGAAGGCATAGATATTATCCTAGTTGGTGATGAGTCTTCTATAAAAAGAGAGCTTGATAGCAAAAAATACCTCCCGAACAGGATATCCATAAAACACGCGTCCCAGGTTGTAGGGATGGATGAGTCTCCTGCTGTTGCAATCAGAAAAAAGAGGGATTCATCCATAAGCAGGGCCATCGAACTGGTAAAGAATGGAGAGGCTGACGCCTTTGTGAGTGCCGGACACTCAGGCGTCGTCATGGCCACGGCGCTTTTACTCCTCCGTGCCTCTCCGGGTGTTGATAGACCTGCCATAGCAACCATTATGCCCACCGTGAAAGCTCCCTTTGTTCTCATCGATGCAGGTGCAAATCTTTATTGCAAGCCTGAAAATCTTTACCAGTTTGGACTGATGGGAAGTGCCTACTGCAGAGCAATTTTCGAAAGGGCAGAACCCAGAGTTGCCCTTCTCGGCATCGGAGAAGAAGACACGAAGGGGAACGAACTTACCAAAGAGGCTTTCAAACTCCTTAAAAAGGCTGATATAAACTTTACAGGCAATATCGATGGCAAGGATATCTTCACGGGAATCGCTGACGTTGTTGTGTGTGACGGGTTTACAGGGAACGTCGTACTGAAGACAAGCGAAGGTCTTGCAGATGCTATCGTAAAGATACTAAAGAGAGAGATTGCCGAACAATCCGTGGGAAGGATTGGATACCTTCTGATGAAGTCTGCCTTAATCAGTTTTAAGAAAAAGACAGATTATGACGAATATGGAGGAGCGCCTCTTCTCGGTATCAACGGCACCTGTATCATAAGCCATGGAAGGTCAACAGCAAAGGCTGTAAAGAATGCCCTGAGAGTTGCAGGAGATTTCGCGGAGAAAAAGGTGCATGAGGTCATTGCATCCGAAATAGAGAAAGGCATGGTGACAAAGCTTGATAAGAAGTAGGATTATTTCTACAGGTTCTTATCTCCCGGAAAATATCCTTACAAACGCTGACCTTGAGAAAAAGGTAGATACCACTGATGAATGGATTACAGAGAGGACAGGGATAAAGGAGCGGAGAATAGCGAATGGAAACCAGGTAGCATCAGACCTTGCATATGAGGCATCAAAAGTAGTCCTTGAGAGGGCTTCCCTGGAGGCAAATGGCATTGATCTCATCATTGTAGCAACGGTAACAGGTGACATGCCTTTCCCATCAACAGCCTGCATTCTCCAGGACAAACTCGGCGCTAAAAAAGCAGCAGCCTTCGACATCAATGCAGCCTGCTCAGGATTTCTTTATGGACTCTATATTGCAGACGGTTTCATACGATCAGAAATGCATAAAAGGATCCTCATCGTTGGCACAGAGGTGCTCTCAAAGATTACCGACTGGGAGGATAGAACTACCTGTGTCCTTTTTGGTGATGGCGCTGGAGCAGTAATTGTTGAGCCTACCAAAGAAGACAGGGGGGTCATTTCAATGTCTATCAACTCTGATGGAAGTATGTGGGAGCTTCTCCATTTACCCGGTGGTGGTTCGAAGTTCCCTCCATCAAAGGAAACCGTCGATGGAAGGCTTCATTATATCAAGATGAAGGGCAATGAAACGTTTAAGGTCGCCGTCAGGACATTGGAAGACCTTGTTCTTAAAATCCTTAAAGAAAACAAGTTAGAGCCTTCACAGCTTTCACTTCTCATACCTCATCAGGCAAACCTGAGAATAATACAGGCAACAGCCGATAGGCTTAGCCTACCGATGGATAAAGTCTTAGTAAATATCGACAGATACGGAAACACCTCGGCTGCATCTATCCCGATAGCCCTCGATGAGGCTGTAAGCAATGGAAGGGTAAATGATGGAGATTACATTCTCCTCGAGGCCTTTGGAGGAGGCCTCACCTGGGCCTCTGCATTAATAAAGTGGTAGCACAGACTATCCTGGAACTGACATGGGTCTGGCAATCTGCAAGAAAATTATCGAATGGCATGGTGGACGGATCTGGTTGGAGTCGGAGACTGAAAAAGGCTCGACATTTTACTTTACTATGCCATGTATGCAGTGATAATCGGCTCATTATTTTTATACTCACTTTCAATTAGTTAATCGTTTTCAATCAGTTAATCGTTAATAGTCCTTGCCTTTGCCTGTTGAACCTTAACTCTTTTGCCTTTCATCATGATATCATTCACAGAGCGTATTACC
>JBGQMP010000122.1:0-5268 GCA_041500685.1 Thermodesulfovibrionia bacterium
ACTTACTGAAGTAATGTCTTGCTGCAGCCTCGATACCGAATAGACCATCACCCCACTCTACTACATTCAGGTAAAGTTCAAGGATCCTCTTTTTGCTTAACACTTTTTCTATCCTCCATGTGATAAGAGCTTCTCTCAGTTTTCTGATGGGATTTTTAGAAGGTGAGAGATAAAGGTTTTTTACGAGTTGCTGACTTATCGTGCTTCCTCCAAATTTGAATTTTCCAGCCTTTATATCTTTTTCGATCGCCTTCTTTATTGCCTCATAATCGAACCCCTCATGACTCCAGAACTTATCATCCTCACTTATTAAAACGGCTTTTACCAGGTAAGGTGATATGGAAGAGATGGGAACCCACATCTGTTTTATCCTGAATTTCTTGCCCTTTCTTTGCCATTCTTCATAACGGTATTCCATAAGAGAGGTCTTTTTAGGATTTTCCTTTTTGAGTCTCGATACATTAGGCACCAAAATCAGATAACCTATCGCAACCACAGCAGATACTATGAGAAGCAAAAGCAGAAAACGTTTCAAGGAGGACCTCTGAATCACCTATTACGCAAGTATCTCTGTACCGATGCCGCTTTTTGTGAATATCTCAAGGAGGATACAGTGAGGGATTCTTCCATCAATAATATGAGTTTTTGCTACGCCGTCTCCAATTGCTTTCAGACATGCCTGAACCTTTGGAAGCATTCCTCCTGCAATGGTCCCCTCATTAATGAGCTTTTTTATCTGCTGCTTTGTCAACGTTGAGATTATTCTGTCTTTTTTGTCCTTAACTCCAGGCACATCCGTCAGAAGTATAAGCTTTTCAGCCTTCAGTGCAGAGGCGATGAAAGAGGCAACAGAATCAGCATTTATATTCAACGTTTCACCTTTCTGGCTTACCCCTATAGGAGATATGACGGGTATAAAACCCTCTTTTTCAAGGCTAATAATGATATGAGTATCAATATCCGTAACCTCTCCTACAAAACCGAGGTCTATGGTTTTACCCTTACCTTTTTTAGAAGATGTCTTTAATATTTTTCTTTTAGACTTTATAAGTTCTCCATCCTTGCCACTCAAACCAACTGCTTTTCCACCGTGACCATTAATTAAGGAAACGATTTCCTTACTGATCAAACCTCCAAGAACCATCTCGACTATATCCATTGTCTCTTTATCCGTAACTCTTTGTCCCTGAACAAAAGCAGGCTTTTTACCCATTTTCTCCATTACCGAGCTTATTTTCGGTCCTCCACCGTGAACAACAACGGGATGAATTCCAATGTAATTAAGTAAAACCACATCCCGAGCAAAGGCATCTTTTAATTCCTGTTTAACCTGTGCTGCACCACCATATTTGATAACAAATGTTTTGCCATAAAAGCTCCGTATGAAGGGCAGTGCCTCAATAAGTATCTCTGCCTTTTTTATTATCTCTTTCATCTTTATCTTTTCTTCTCTATCTCATATCTCTATCTGTTACCCTTATTGTATCTGTCCCTTACTGACAAGATCATTAAAGTAGGTGGTATTATCGCAATACTTGAGCCCTGTTTCCTGCGTAATCTTTCCTTCAATACATAAATTTGCAAGACTATGATCTATAGACACAAAATCATCCGTTGATTGCTGTAACATGCTTCTTATATGATGTGTTTTACCCTCCCGTATCATATTTTTTACCCTATACGTACTGACAAGTTTTTCATAAGCTAATATTTTACCTTTCCCATCTTTCAAAGGTACCAATCTTTGGTTGAGAATAAGGAGGAAATTCTCTGCAAGTTGCACCCTTACCTGTTGCTGTTGCGCAGGGGGGCATACGTCGATAATTCTATCGATTGCTGAAGTGGCATTGTTAGCATGGAGGGTACTTAAAATGAGATGGCCTGTATCAGCTGCCTGGAGAGCAATGGAGAAGCTTTCCGGGTCACGCATTTCACCAATAACAATGACATCAGGTGCTTGTCGAAAGATATGTTTGAGACCCTCATGAAAAGAACTGGTATCAATACCAACCTCTCTTTGGTTTACATTGCTGAGCTTATGTTTATGGAGATATTCAATAGGGTCTTCTATTGTGATAATATTACATTTCCGCTTTGTATTAATGATATCCACCAGAGCGGCTAATGTCGTTGTCTTACCTTGGCCTGCGGGTCCTGTTATCATGATAAGTCCCTGTGCCTTCAAAGCAAAATCTTCTAACCATAAAGGCAATTTCAGTTCTTGGAGGCTGGGAATGATTTCTATAATATGTCTTGCTGTGATAGAAATAGAATTTCTCTGTCTGTATATATTGATTCTGAATCTACCAATATCAAAAAATGAACATGCAAAATCTAACTCTTTGAACTTTTTAAATTCTTCACGATGATTCTCAGACATTAACTCAAGAGCGAAGGCATTCAGCTGTTGTGGTTTCAATTGTGGACCAGGAAGTCTTAGCAACTCAGTATTTTTTTTAATACAGGGCGGAGCACCAGCCGAAAGAATAAGATCAGATGCATTCTCTTCCACGAGATTGATAAATAGACGTTTTAAATTTATGCCAATACCTGCAGGTTCTAACCGTTTGACCTTCTCAACAAGTTCTATACCTTTTAGGGGCTTGTCAAGGTTGCCACCTTTGTCATCAATACGTTTTAGTATGGCGTTCATCTGAAAGGACGGAACCACAACAGCTTGAATAGGCCGTCCCAATATAAATTCGAGGTCACTATTAACAGCAGGGTTATTGGGATTCACCATAGCGAGTGTAACATACTTTTCTTTGATTGCAAGGGGTAGCACCTTGTATTTTTTCATTGTATCGAGGGGAAGCATTTTGAGGAATGATGGTTGTAAAATAAGATTATAGAGATTAACAGAAGGAACATTGAAATGTTTACTCAGGAACTCAAGAAGTTTCTCTAAAGTTATATAACCAAGCTCAAGAAGAATTGATCCTATAGAACCACCAGCCTGAGCCTGTAATTTTAATGCATCTCTTAACTGTTGGTTGTTTATGAGTCCGTACTGGATTAACAGCTCACCAAACTTTTGCTTTTTGCCGTTTTCCATTTTGGATTGTATACCTTAGCTATCCTTTATCATAAGGACTTTTTAGAACGGTATAGTAACAAATACAGGTGTATATTACAATCATCGAAGATGGGTAATCATTAGTGTCCGATAAATTGGGAAAGTTGTTTTACTGCCAAGAAAAAAGGCTAATGAGTGTTTGTCACCCTGAACTTGATTCAGGGTCTCATAATGCATTGATATTAGATGCTCAAACGAGTTCAGCATGACAAATAATAAATTTTAGCGGACATTTATGATTAATAATTTTTATTAACACAGTGCTTATAGGTAATTGATAACAAAATTTCGCTAATCAGAAATACTCCACCCTCTCTCCTGGCATGGAATGCAGACAATCTTTCCGTTCTTAACCCTTGCCCTCGGCTCCATGACCTTTTCACTACATAATGCGCACCTTATGCTCGGATATATCTCTGCCTCCTCAGGGAGGTCCATTTTCCCTTTTGTAATTTTAAAAAGCTCATTGTCTCTGGCATTTAGGATAGCATCAATCTTTTTTGATTTTCTGGCATGAACTGTCTTTGAAACCTCATTAGAACGGTCTCCACTCATATATTTTTCCCACATCTTTTTCTCTTCCTCTGTCTCCTGAGGAGATTCCCAGGTTATGGAAATCCTCAGCCCTTTACCAGAAGGCCTTTTTATGAATGTATAAACCTGCTTACCATAGTCTCTGAATATCAAATTACCCTTCCCGAATGTGCATCCTGTCATAATTTGTACAGCATCAACTGCACAAGAATTATTCTCTACAATCGCTACCAGCTCCTCATCTGTTGCCCTTTTACCAAGCTCCTTCAATGCGAGCATAGATACCCTGTAACCCAGCACAAGACCAGGGCATATGTGCCCATGAAATTCAACAATATTTTTAAGACGCTTCATCAAAATGATTTTACATTAAAATGATAATTTTGTAATCTCCCCTGCCCCCTTTAAAAAAGAGGGGAGTTAGATTATTCTTTGGCTAAGAGAGAACTTATAGATAATCCCCCTTTTCTAAAGGTCTGTACGACTCGCAACTGAGGGGATGGAGGGGAATTACTAAATATTAGTTCAAAGCAAAGTGTGAAAGGTTTTACGAATTTATGAATTAAATGCCACAAAAAGCTTGTCGTATGTGTCCATGATATGTTCTGGGATAACCCTCACTTCATCAAGGACTGTCATAAAGCTGGTGTCTCCTGCCCATCTCGGTACCATGTGGAGGTGGACATGATCTTCCATTCCGGCACCTGCTATCTTTCCGATATTAATTCCCATATTAAAACCTTCTGGCATAAGTACATTCTTGAGAGAATTAACAGCATGCTGTGTGACCTTCATAAAATCGAGGAGGGCCTCATCTGTCAGTCCATCCAGTGTAGGGGTATGGAGATACGGCACAACCATCAGATGGCCATTATTATAAGGGTAACGGTTCATAATGACAAAATTATGGGAACTCCGATAAAGAACTAAGTTATCCCTGTCTTTGCTTTTTTCCTGCTTTGGAAATTCGCAGAAGATACATCCCTGAGTTTTGTCTGAAAGTATATAAGCCATTCTCCATGGTGCCCACAAAGTTTTCATATACCTTTCGCTGATTCCCCTTTTCTCTGTTTCACCGACCCCTGTAATTTTTCAAGTACCTTCTGGGCATCACTCCAGGTAAGCCATTTATCTTTTGGATTCCTGAGCAGATACGCTGGGTGGAAGGTTGGCATTAAAGGAATCCCTTTGTAATCGAAGAAATTTCCACGTATTGCTGTCATCTTTAAAGCTACATTGCCAATGAGTGTTTGTGCAGAGATCCTACCCAAGGAAATAATCACCTCAGGATTTATAATCTCTATCTGTCTTTCTACAAACCCTCTGCAGCGTTCTATCTCATCCTTTTCAGGGTCACGGTTCATGGGGGGTCTACATTTTACTATGTTCGCTATATAGACATCTTCTCTTTTAAATCCCATCTTTTCTATTAGCCTTGTAAGGAGCATACCCGCATCTCCTACAAAAGGTCTGGCCTGAAGGTCCTCTTCTCTACCCGGGCCTTCACCAACAAACATAATCCTTGCATCATGATTGCCTTCACCAAAAACGAGATTTTTCCTCCCCTCGGAAAGCCTGCATCTCTTGCAATCACCTATCTCTTCCCTTAATGACTTAAGGGATTCCTCCTTATTAGTAATCTTAGTAATCTGCGGATA
>JBGQMP010000123.1:0-5268 GCA_041500685.1 Thermodesulfovibrionia bacterium
TACCCTTCGCTGAATACCTTCCCTATAAGGATTCTTTCCCCTGGCCTTCAAGGTTTGTTTCCAGGGCAGGCAATTTTCTCTCTGGTACTGAATATACCCTATTCGACATTGACAGAGCTCAATTTGGGGTTCTCATCTGCTGGGAAAATATTTTCCCTGAACTGTTCCGAGAGTTTGTTAAGAAGGGGGCTCATTTTATGGTTAATATAACCAACGAAGCCTGGTTTGGAGAAACAGCAGCGCCGTATCAATTCTTAACAATGAGTGTATTTCGGGCAGTAGAGAATCGAGTTGCTGTTATCCGTTCTGCCAATACAGGTATTTCTTGTTTTATTGACCCGCATGGTGAAATAATAGGAAAGGTGAAAAATGATAATAAGGATATCTTTGTAGAAGGGTATCTGACAATGCCGATTCCTCTATCCCCCGGAAAGACCTTTTATACTCTGCATGGAGATGTTTTTGCGTACATCAATCTCATTATGACAATCTTTTTGATTACCCTCTCTTCCTTTAAAATCAGAAAAGGATAGCTCAGGACAGTTATTATGATCGATATGAATAAAGCAGGAAAAATAAAAATTCTTAAGGGCCGATCTTCAAGAGAGATTATCAGCAGAATAATCTTCTTTGGAATAATTCTGATAGTTTTAATAATGAGCACAATATGCGTTATGAATGCCATTCAATGGGTTAACAAACCCTTTGCCGGTTTTCTGATCAATGAGCGTATGGTCTTAGGAAATGTCGGACAATACCATTGGACGGGAACACGGGCGGGTCTAAAGTTCCCTGACAAAATACTCAAGGCTGACGGGAAGGTTATCTCCTCAATGAGGGATTTAGAAGAGGTTGTCAATAATACGAAAACAGGGGATATAGTCACTTACTCTGTCGAGAGAGGGGGAAAAATTATTGAAATAGGGATTCCAACGATGCGTTTTACCCTTACGGATATTTTTATGACTTTTGGAGTCACCTTTCTTTCAGGCATTATTTACCTGTTAATTGGGGTAGTAGTTTTTATTATGAAACCTGATACGCGGGTAAGCTGGGCATTTTTCTTAGCATGTTCTTTTTTAAGCATTTTTGCTATTACATCATTCGATATCCAGTCAACCCATTACGGATTTATACATGTCTATCTCTTTGTAAACACCCTTTTCCCGGCCGCCTTTATTCATCTCAGTTTAGTTTTTCCTGAAAAGAGGAGAATTATAGAAAGGTATCCCTATCTCCAATTCCTTCCCTATATCTTTTCAACAATACTGATACTACAAATGGAGTTTTCCTATCCACAACCTTCGTTTATGGCGACCTATCAATTTGTCCGCATATACACAGTCATTAGCGCTTTAGCCATGATAACCTCAACTCTCTATGCATTTTTTAAGAAGTCAACAACAATTGCCAGGCAGCGTGCCAAGGTTGTTTTATTTGGTGCAGCACTTGCTTTTCCCATCCCAGCATTAGCACATTATGTATCACTATTTGGAAGTAATGTAATAAAGGTGACAATTGAGAACAATTTCTTAGCAATCCCCATAGCTTTGTTCCCTGCTTCCGTAGGCTATGCAATAGCAAAACACAACCTCTTCGATGTGGATCTCTATATCAAAAGGGCTGTAGGCTATAGTATCATGATAGCTTTAGTAGTAATGTCAGAGGTTTCGTTGGATTTACTATCAAACAAGGTTTTGAGCCAGATGCTTGGTGAGTATGCAAAAAAAGCATTTCCCATTTTTTTTGCTCTGCTGATCGTTCTCTTCTTTAATCCGGTGTACCATAAAGTTCGGGAGTGTGTAGATAAGTGTTTTTTCAGGAAGAAATTTGACTACAAGGAGACGGTTCTTTCAGTGAGTGATGCCCTGACTTCTGTCCTGAATCTTGACGAAATTATAAAGAAGATTATTAATACGGTAAGGAAAGAGATGTTTATTGATACCGCGGGTGTTGTCCTGGTAGACCCACAACAAAAGTGCTGTCGAACGGTCTTCGTTGGAGATAAGCCAGGTAACATAGAAGATCGTATAAAAGATGTCTGCATTCCCTGCGATGACCCATTACTTGCCTTAGTTGCAAAAGAAAAGAAGATGATTACCAAATATGATATAGATGAAGACCCTCATTATTTAAATTTAAAGGAATCCTGCGGACAGAGGTTTTCGGAAATGGGTGCAAGTATGCTTATGCCCATCATTTACCAGGACGAAGTCAAAGGAGCTCTCGCCCTGGGCTACAAGAAATCCGGACATTTCTATACCAGAGAGGATATAGACCTTTTAGAGACCCTGACCAATCACGGAGCTATTGCAATCGAAAATGCCAGGCTTGCAGAACAAATGAAGGAAGAAATAACAGTGCGAACAGACCTGGCCCGATACATCTCACCACAGGTTGTGGAACAGATCATTAAAAAAGATAGGCAGGTCAATTTAGGGGAAGACAAGAAAATTGTAACCGTGCTTATTTCTGATATCAGAAACTTTACGAAGATCACTGAAAACTACCCACCTGACCAACTTGTCAAGATTTTAAATGAATATTTTACCGAGATGGCCAAGATTATCTTTGAAAACCAGGGCTCTCTGGACAAGTACATCGGTGACGCTATCGTGGCAGTATTCGGCAGCCTTATCCCATTAGAAAATTCTGCGGAATTTGCTGTCAGGGCTGCTGCCCAGATGATGAAGCGCATGACTGCATTGAATGAAAGATGGGCAGGTCAATACGGACTCGTCATGAATATAGGTATCGGGATTAACACAGGAGAGGTCTTTCTGGGGAATGTCGGTTCACCAGAAAGGATGGAATTCACCGTTATCGGAGACACGGTAAATGTTACATCAAGGCTTTCTGATCTGGCACGGGCAGGACAGATTCTTATTACGAGAGATACCTTATCGCTCATAGGCGCAGATATAAAATACAAAGAACTTCCTCTTACTGAAGTCAAGGGAAAAACAGGGAAACTGGAGGTTTTTGAGATCCTCTATTCATAACTCTATAACCCATATAATTCACAATATCAGGGAAGGATAGAGTATCTGAGCGGATTCTTTTGCCGATAGTCAGATAGTATATTTATGAAAAACAGAGGCAAAAGCCTCGGAGGTCGATACGACCGAGAATGAGTGAAAATACTCTATCCTTCCCTTTGTGCATAACATTTATGAATCGAATAGGCTTAGTCCTGCCGACGTTGACACAATCAAGAATATAGTTCATAATGTGTACAGGTTCTCTGTTGCTGGTACCACAAAATGGAAACCGTTTTTTTTCGGTACATTTTTCGATTTCCAGATGATCGACAAGAGATCTTTGACTTGCATCTGGATGCCAAAACCCTTGATCTCCTTGAGGATACCCCTGATGAATTGCCTCCATGGACGAATCTTGATTTCCATCAATGTCCTAATTGCCAGCTCACTATTCAAACCCATCCAAACTGTCCTGTAGCTGTCCATTTAATAAAACTCATAGCAACTTGCAAGAACGTACTGTCGTATGACGAGCTCCATGTGGATATTATCACGCCCGAACGTATTGTCTCCAAGGGTACGACAGCTCAAAAGGCAGTTAGTTCTTTGATGGGTTTAATTATGGCGACAAGTGGTTGCCCTCATACGAGCTTTTTTAAACCCATGGCACGTTTCCATTTACCCCTTGCGAGTGCAGAGGAAACTATATACCGAGCTACCTCTATGTATTTATTAGCCCAGTATTTTATGCGAAAACAGGGGCAAGAGGCAGACCTTGAATTAGAAGGTCTGGCAAAAATCTATCACAATATCCAGCTGATTAATAAAGCCATGGCCGAACGTTTAAGAGCTATTACCGATAAGGATTCAGCAATAAACGCTTTAATAGTCTTGGATATATTTGCTAAGACGTTGCCTTATGCGATAGAAGATTCCCTCGAAGAAGTCCGCTACCTGTTTACTCCATACTTCATACAATCACGTAAGAATATATGAAAAGAAAAAAGAGTTATGTTTATTGACTGATACAACATATACACGAAAAAGCCTGGGTACCCCGTTCCCTTTTATATAATTTTGGTATAATCTATGGGAGAAATAAAGGAACAGATGGAAACAAAAAAAGAATTTAAAAAATTCATGGAAGAAATATGTGATATAGTTTTCAAAGAAAGTACAAAATCAAAAGGTACAAAATTTGAAATTCCCCTCATCACAAAAAATGTGCTCTACATGCTCATAAATCTCAACCAGCAGATTGAGGAGCAAAGAGAACATTTAAATAAGTTTGAGGAACAGTTAAAGAGATTAGAGGAAAAATTAAATACCCTGATAAAGGAATTAAAAACGTTGGGATACATCAATATAAAAGAAAGGAGAAAACCTCTCAAGAGAACCATCCTTACGCAAGAGGCATCTATCAATCTGTTAAAGAACAAGGGCATTATAACAAAAAAGGAATTACTTGGTGAGATAAAGAGGCTGATAAAGAAAAAAGATTAGATTATTCGATTCATCTTAAAACAATGTATGACATGAAATGAAAAAGTCCAGAGTATCAGGAAAAAGAACATGCTAATACGAGTGATGTATTTTAACGATAACTATGATATGGTAAAGCCCTTCATCCTCGATGATCTCATCGCTTCGAAGAAAATAAAAAAGTTCCGCCGTTCAGAAGGATGGGTCACAATCGGTCTTGACCCGATAAGGGGAATTAGTGGCCGTTACAGTGGCCATGAAAGACGGAAAGCCTCCGAGTATCCTCTGGAAGTCTAATGATTCCTTGATTTTCCTGGCGGTCCCAACGGGATTCGAACCCGTGTCTTAGCCTTGAGAGGGATATTTAGCGGGGCTATACAAGTGCTTGAAAATACCAGCTAAACCCTCTCCAGTCAATGATTTAAACCGCTTTTCTGTTTTGATATGATACTACAAAATTCTACCGTTTTTGATACATTTATTCCACGTTTTCTTCACGGTACAGCGGAGGGGAATGCTCTTGCCTTTGATTGTATCTTAAGCCTTTTTTGCTTCAAGCTTTATGACGATCTTTGCATCCAGTGCATTAGCGATTTTCTTAAGCGTTGAAAGTTTCGGAAGCCCGTGTGTAAGACCTTCAATCCTTGATATTGTTGATTGAGGCATACCCGCTTTCTTGGCTACATCTCCCTGGGTCATCTTTTTCTTCAGCCTTTGTTCAATGATGCTCCTTGCGAGCTCATATTCGGGAAAAAGCTTTTCATATTCCTCTCTTACCCTCTTGTCCTTCAAAAGCTCTTTTCTA
>JBGQMP010000124.1:0-5266 GCA_041500685.1 Thermodesulfovibrionia bacterium
GAAAAGCTGTTCCTTTTCCACCTTCCAGCTCCACTGTTCCCTTTAGCTGGTCTTCTGTTAATTTACAAATAAGTTTAAAGCCCAGGGATTTGGCATTCCTAAAATCCAACCCCTCTGGTAAGCCAATACCGTTATCGCTAATCCGGAGTTTCACTTCACCGTCATCTGTCGAATGAAATGCTATTGTGATTTCACCTTTCCTCTCATCTGGAAAAGCATATTTCAGGGAATTGGACACCAGTTCGCTGATAATCATTCCGCATGGAGTTACGGTGTCAAGAGACAGGAAAATATTATCAATATCCGCTTTTAAAGATATCCTTCCTTTACTTCCCTCGTAACTTATCAATAGCGCATGTATGAGATCTGTAATATAATCCTTGAGGTTGACATTGGATAAATCTTTCGATTGATAGAGCTTCTCGTGGACAAGAGAGATTGATCTAATTCTGTTTTGGACTTCTTTTATCATCTGCAACATTTTATTATCATCGATGGTTATAGACTGAAGGTCGAGCAGACTGGAAATCACCTGCATGTTGTTCTTTGTCCTGTGGTAAAGCTCTCGCAGAAGTATTTCCTTTTCCATGAGTGATATCCTGAGGTGCTCTTCAGCGTGTTTGCGCTCGGTGATATCCCGCCATGTTCCGATGATCTCCTTCGGATTGCCTTGCTCATCTCTTATGAGAACCGCTTGGTCTTTGAACCAATGGTATAAACCATCAGAGCACTGCCAGCGGTATTCGATAGCAATTGTGCCTTTATCATAGATTGTTTTACATTGATTCAATACCTCTTCGCGGTCTTCAGGATGAATTCTTGATGCCCAGAAATGCTTTTCTTCTACGTATTTATTGGCTGTAAATCCCGAGATTCGTTCAATCTGTTCGCTGACCCATACCCAACCAAAGTGGTCTGAGGGTTGCGCTGTGTAAAAAGCCATTGGCAGAGAGGAAAGAATGAGCGCTTCTCGTTCTTCTTTTTCCCTTAATACATCTTCTGCCTTTTTGCGCTCGGTGATTTCTCTGGATACACTTTCTATCATCTGGTTCGTAACCCTGCCTAAGGCCCCTAAAAGCTCGTCTTCAGAGCTCTCGGAGATTCGAGCACTGAGTTCTCCTTTTGAAACCCTGTGCAATACATCAAAATGTTCAGCAAGACCGATAGCAAATTCATGAGACTGATTCACGACAGCCTCGATCCCCTCTGCAGTCTTATTAACTGTTTGTTTTAATTTAGCAATAAGCTCATTGTCAGAGACTTCTGATATCCTTGATCGAGGGTCTCCCGAAGCAACTTTATTTAATGCCTCGAAGGCTTCCGACAGGCCCAGTGCCAATTCCATGCTTGTATCTTCAAGCTCTTTGTCGCGCTCTATAAGTGCCCCCCTGAACTCCTTAAATTGTTTATTTACAATATTGAGAGTGTCTTTCATTGCGTTTACATCCATATTCGCTTCAAAGACCTCACAATTAAGGCACATCTCCATCTTCTCGAGGAACTTCCCCTGTATCTCTTGCCGACAATGAGTCCCTGAGATAAGCCAGCACCTCAGTTCCTTTAACTCATAAGCAGGGCATTCTTTCTCATTGCATTTAAAAATCTCCCAGCATTTTACATTCTTTTGCATCTTGCCTCCTCAATGAAGACTGAGATTAGCCCTCTTTTAAAACTGTATCTGTATCCTCTTTTTATATCCACCTTCGTTTTTTATGGAAAGGAGAACTTTATTGAGCCGTTCACACCATACACGAATATCCCTCTCAAAGGTCGGGCAATCTCCTAATATTTCCAGGATATCTCCAGGTTTCATATCTGCAGCCCTTACCGCTATTTTAAGAACCGGTTGAGGACACTTAAGACCAATGGTATCCAAAACTTCTACTGCCATATCAATCCCTCCTTTTGTTTTGCTATCATAATATTCCTTTCAGAAAACACAAAAGCACTGCGGATGAATCTATCCCCCTCGTCCGGAACACTTCGGATATCCCACCTATAGATTATTGGTTATAATCTACACCATTTTGACTATTTAAGAAAGTGAGGACTTCGGAAGTAACTGAGAAAGAAAAACCAGGAATAGTTGGCTTGATGAATTTATAATAGCTGTTAAATAATAGAGTGGAAGATCATGAATTTTGTGACATCCAAGGTTTAAAGGGGAAGTTATGGACGCTATTGAATGCATAAGACGAGGATGAGCATCAGAAAATTCAAACCCGCCCCTGTGGTGAGATTTTTATAAAGATAAATAATCAGGTGTGTAATAATGCCAGCTTTTGCAGTCAGTGAAGGAAAGAATAAATGGTTAAAGGAGAGGATGGAGGCCCTGCAAATCCGTGAGAAGGACATTGTGGAAAAATTCGTACGGTCTTCAGGGAAGGGAGGACAGAAAGTGAATAAGACATCAACCTGTGTCTACCTGAAGCACATACCTACGGGTATAGAAGTGAAGTGCATGAAGGACAGGAGCCAATCCATCAACAGATTTCTTGCAAGGCGAGAACTTGTAGAAAGGATTGAAGCTCTGTCAGGTATCGTAACCCATCGTGATCTCATGGCGGAAAAGATAAAGAAGCAAAAGACAAAAAGGGGGAAAAGAGCAAAAATGAAGTACTACATAACTCCAGGGTCTTTATGAAAAAAAGAGAGCCTCTACAGATCCTTGAATTCGATAAAATCCTGAATGTAATTTCCGGGTTTTCTCACAGCGACGCATCACGAGAATATGTCTTAAGTATTCTCCCCTTTCATAATAAGCAAGATATAGAGAAGAGATTCGGACAAGTTCAAGAGATTCGAAGACTTTCTCAAGAAGGAACGCCTCTCAGGCTTTCTCATTTTGAGAACATATCTCAGCTTATCGAGAGAATAAGGCCAGAGGGAGCAGTCCTTGAGCCCCTTGAACTTTTATCCATCTTGTCTGTTCTGCAAATAATATCTGCGATATCCACACAGGTGAGAGAGAGAAAAGACCTCCCTCTTCTCATGGAGCTTGCAGCTCATTTAACTGGATTTCCCAAGATTCTTGCCAGTATCGAGAGAACTATTGACTGGGAAGGGAATATCCTTGATAGTGCCTCACACGAACTCTCTGATTTAAGAACCCGTATAAGAAGTTTGGAGAAAAAGATAAGGAAAAGACTGGAGGAGATGGTAAGGGACAGGAGAATCGTTCCCTTCTTGCAGGATAATTTTATTATCCAGAGATCAGGAAGATGGGTTATCCCTGTAAGGATGGATTCAAAGGGGAGAATACCGGGTGTCGTGCATGATGTCTCAAGATCTGGTGAAACGGCATTCATAGAGCCTCTGGAGATTATAGGAGTTGCCAATGAGCTTGAGAATCTCATTGCCGAGGAGAAGGCTGAAGTGATACGCATATTGAGGGCTATCTGCAGTGAGATACGGATTGTAGCAGATGAAATCAAGGCACAGTATGAGACGATTGTTTACACGGATGTCTTAAATAGCATTGCGCATTTTTCAGACTACCTGGAGATGAACGTCCCGAAGATAAACGATTCATCTATCATCAGGCTCGTAAGGGCAAGGCATCCCCTTTTGATGCTTTTAGAGAAGAATAATGCCATCAAAGAGGTAGTTCGCCTGGATCTGAACTTGGGCGGTGACCACAGAGTAATGGTTATAACAGGCCCCAATGCAGGAGGGAAAACCATTGCTATTAAAACAGTAGGGCTTCTCCTTTCCATGGCTCTGTCGGGGATACCAGTGGCTTGTGATTCCTCATCCACCTTTCCCCTTGTTTATGAAATCCTCGTTGATATCGGTGATGAACAATCCATAGAAAGCAGCATGTCTACCTTTTCTGCCCATATTGCCAATATCTCAGGGATATTGAAGGGGGCTGATTCAAAGACTATTGTCATGATGGATGAGCTGGGGACAGGGACAGAACCGGCTCAGGGAGCTGCCCTTGCCTGTGCAGTGTTAAATAACTTGAAAGAGAAAAATGCCCTTGTCTTTGCTACTACCCATCTCCTTGATATAGCAGGTTTTGTGCATAGAACAGAGGGGATGGTGAATGCTTCAATGGAATTTGACCAGGAGACGTTATCACCCCTTTACATGCTGAAGGTAGGAGAACCAGGTCAGTCGTATGCTCTTGAGATAGCAAAAAGATATGGCATGCCTGAAGACACAATCAGTTCTGCAAAAGAGATGCTTGGCTCTCTGAAGATGGATTTCCATAACCTTATAACAGACATGAAAGAAAAGAGGGTGCATTATGAAGAAGCACTTACTGAACTCCGGAGGAATAAGAAGGAGTTGGAAGGAAAAGAGATGCTTGTGAAAGAAAGACTTGCTGAGGCAGAAAATCAGAAAAGGGAGATTATGAAAAACACATATGAAGAGGCTAAAAACATTATCTCAGACACAAAAAGACAGATCAACGCTATTCTTGAAGAGGCAAAGCGGGAGAAAAGCCGTGAGGTTAGGAAAAAACTTGTAAAGACAGAGCAGCACGTTGAAGAAAGATTAAAGGAACATGACAGGGAACCCTCCTTATCAATTGGAGAGATAAAGGAAGGAGATATCATATTTGTAAAATCAATTGGATATGATGCAGAAGTGCTTACTATTGACAGGAAACATAACCATGTAAGGGTGAAGGTTGGGAGCAAAGATATAGAAGTTCCGATATCGGATATTAGCCGTGGCAAAAGGAAATATCCAGAGACATCAATACCTGGTTATACACTGCATAAAGCGGAAGAAGAAATAATTCCATTTCAGTTAAACATTGTTGGCTTGAGGGTTGATGAGGCATTATCAAGGCTTGAGCCATTTCTCAATCATGCATCTATTGCTGACATCAATGAGGTTACCATTATTCATGGGATAGGGACAGGGGCTCTGCTAAAGGCTGTGCGCAGTTACCTTAAAGAGCATCTCCTCGTAAAGGAATTCAGGAAAGGCGAACTGTCTGAAGGAGGAAATGGTGTGACCATAGTAAAGATGAAGTAAGCACAGATAGGTAGTTTAATGATGGTTTAAGAGGAAAAATGTGAAAAAGAAATCTAAGGAACCCTTTGTACCTGTTGAAAGGCAGGAGACTATCCGTCAGAAAATAATATCTTTACTTGAGGGCAAGACCCTCTCAGCCAGAGATATATCCGTTGAAGCTGGTATTTCTGAGAAAGAAGTATATGAGCATCTTGAACATATCCGGAGGACAATCAACAAAAGAGAACATAATCTCATTGTTACACCTTCTGCATGTAAAAAATGTGGTTTTGTC
>JBGQMP010000125.1:0-5207 GCA_041500685.1 Thermodesulfovibrionia bacterium
GAAGGCTTAGATGAAAGAAACTAAGCTGCCTTTAACAGCGCATCTTGCAGACTTAAGAAAAAGGATTTTTATCTCTCTCATTGCTATCCTTATAGGATTTATTGCCACCTTTTCCTATTCCGAGGTCCTTTTTAGATTTTTAACCTTCCCTCTGAGGTATAATGTCTCACTCAGTATCTCATCGCCTTTTGTTCAGCTCGTAGAGAAAAATGTAAAAAATAATACCTCTCTTGTATTTCTCGCCCCTGCTGAGGCCTTCTGGATGCATATGAAAGTTTCTCTGATGGCAGCTTTTGTCCTGTCCCTGCCTGTGATTTTTTTACAGCTCTGGAAATTTATATCACCTGGTCTGCACCATAAAGAGAAGAAATATGTAATTCCCTTTGTAATAATCACAACAACATTCTTTTTAATAGGTGCTGCATACTGTTTTTTTCTCGTCCTCCCTTTCGCTATGGGTTTCCTCCTCACCTACAAGACAGAATTCATGACCCCAATGATTTCGGTAGGCAACTATGTTGACTTTTGTCTTAAGTTTATAGTTGCCTTCGGGGCAATCTTTGAACTCCCTATAGCAATCATCTTTTTTACCCGTATGGGTTTCGTAACTCCCAAGACCCTGGCAAAGCATAGAAAATATGCTATTTTAATAGCGTTTATTGTTGCTGCTATCCTTACTCCAACACCCGATATATTTAACCAGACCTTGATGGCTGTGCCTATGATAGTGCTTTATGAGGTAGGAATACTCGTCTCGAGAATCTTTGTAAGAAGTAAGGCTGCTTAATGCCTACGATAAGGGGAAAGAGTCTCAAGGCAATTGTCTATGATATATCAGAGGGATATCTTACAGTGAACCCCATATTTTTAAAGCACCTCGATGACGAATCCCTCAAGGGACTCCATACAGAGATCATGAAGGCCCAGTCAGAGATCAGGGCTGAGAAGTTTCCTCACAGTGATCCTCAGTTAATACGGTGGAGGAATATGCGACTCCAGAGGCTTCATCAAGCCTTAATAATAGTCAAGAATTTTGCTAGAGAAAAAAAATTAATCCTTGTTTAACGTTTGACACATGTCGGATACTATGGTAGTTTTTAAATATGGAGCAATTTGAAGATATAAAAGTAGCGAAAGATATCCTTCAGAATATCATAAAGGCTAAGAAGACCTTCAGGATGTATCCCAAGAATAACCCGATGTATGTAAAGACATTGGAGGATTTATACACCAGGTTTGGGAACTTCCTGAATGATAAAGGTGACCTCTCCTTTAAGATAAAACAGAATAGCATTTCTTATAATTCAGAAGAGATATATCATAACCCTGAGAAAGAAGATAACTTAGCGCTTTTCTTTTTCAAGGACGGGTTGAGGGAGTTAACCTTTAAGCGTGGGTTGCTCCAGGAGGAACTTGAGGACTTCATGAAGATTATTGCCATGGATTTTGACAGGGAAACATTTGATGATGATGTCGTCACACTCCTATGGGAAAAGGACTTTCAGAACATCCAGTATATTGTGGATGATACTGTTCTCCTGGATGCTGACGGAGATGATTATGAGATTAAGGCAGTACATGCAGCGAAGCAGAGAGTCTCAGATATTGAAGGTCTTATGAAGGCTTATGTTGAGGAATTCAAAGACGAGGATATAAAGGATGTATCTGTTATCTCTTTTTCTGATAGGGATTTGCAGATACTTATGAAGGAACTGGAAAATGACTCAAGTAATAAGATAGACAAACTAACTGCAATCCTTTTCGAAATGTTTTACAATTCCGAGGAAATAAGCGGGATTCTCGACGGTACCCTGAAGTTTTTCAAGGAAACCATTAAGTTTTCCTTAAGGCAGGGAGATATCCATGTAGTAGTACAGGTGATGAAGAGGGCAAAGGAGATCCTCGAGGACCCGCTATCGGCAGAGGAGATGAAGAAATACATAAGAATACTCTTCACGTACCCAGCAAGTGATGAGGTAATGAGCATCCTCGGTGAAGTTCTGGACATCAGTACGGAGATAGGAGATGAGGTATTTAAAGAATTTGTAGAATTACTTGACGAAAAGGCAATACTGCCTTTTGTGAAAATCCTCGGGGAGATAAAAACACCCCACGGAAGGAAAAGGGTCATTGAAGCCCTTGTTTTCCTTGGCAGACAAGATATCAAGACTCTCGCTACGGCCCTGAACGATACGAGATGGTATGTTGTGAGAAACATCATTTATATTCTGAGAAAGATCAAGGATAAAGGAGCAATTGAATACCTTCTGAGGGCTATGAAGAGCGAAGATACACGAGTCAGAAAAGAAGTGATCAGGGCACTTGCTGAACTTGGAGGACTAGAAATATTAAAGCCTCTTAAAGAGCATCTTGACGATTCAGATGTTGGAGTCAGGGTTGAATCCGCCAGAGCTATTGGAAACACTGGTTCAATTGCAGCTAAAAGGATAATCCTTGAAAAGATCTCTGATAAGATGTTCAGGGAAAGGGATCTTGAGGAGAAAAAAATATTCTATGAGGTACTCTCCAGGTGGAATGATACAGAAGTGTTTGACTTTCTGATAAAGACACTGAAGAAAGGATCCTTTCTCTGGTGGGACAAAAACTACGAGGAAAAGGCATGTGCGGCATTCTGCGTAGGTCTTCTGGGCAATAAAGATGCATTACCTTTTCTCCATAAATATAGTGACTCCAAAAATAAACTTCTGAGAGAATTTACTCAGTCTGCTATTAAGAAGCTTGAACATGGCCAGTAAAGAAGATACCAAAATTCGGAAAAGTGCAAGTGAAATAGTCAATCATCTATCTATTGTCTTAAAGACGGCTCTTATTCATGATCCAAATAATATCGCTGTGAGGAATGCCATCGAAAAACTCATCTCCTTAATTAATCCAATGATAGAGTCAGAAAAAGGCATCACCTTTGATCTTATTGGCGAGTTTTTTTATATGAATGATATAAGGATCCGGTACTCCCTCGAATACCTCCTGAACTTTGACTTTCTTATCAAGGAATTCAGGAGAAGAGAGCTCGGGAGGGTTATGTTTAATGCTCCCTTACGACTTGAGGATATCCATGTTTTCTTAAATGCCTTTATTACATCTGGCTTCTCAGATTCACCATATGAGAAGCTGTCGGAAGTAATGGACAAATCTCAGATTATTAAAATCGACCGGTTAAAAAAGATCGTAGAAGATAGATTAAAGAAAATCAGTGAAGGTGAATATGTTGATGCAAGAAAGATAATAAAGAAAACTTACTTTAATGCCGTCTCATATACAAAAGGGGTAATGACGAAGATCAAGACAGGACAAAAGGTCGATGTAAAGAAGGCTAAAAGGATTGTTGAGACGATGGTAGACCAGTTACTCGAAGATGAACATCTCCTTCTCTGCTTGACTGCAATCAAGGACTTCGATGAATACACCTATCATCATATGGTGAACGTCAGTATTCTCTCCATGTCCCTCGGTCTGAGATTAGGGCTGAGCAGGCAGGCACTGACAGAGCTTGGCCTTGCAGCTCTTTTCCATGACATTGGTAAGGTCGAGATACCCAGCGAAGTGCTTAATAAACCGTCCAGCTTCACCGATGAAGAGTGGAAAATCATAAAAAAACATCCTGTCTGGGGTGTAAAGGCAATCTTTGAATTAGAACGCTTCAATAGTAGCGCTATAAGGGCTTTAATCGTTGCATTTGAGCATCATTTGAATTGCGACCTCTCAGGGTATCCTACAGTGCAAAAATATCCGGAACTTGACCTTTATTCAAAGATAGTGGCTCTTGCAGACCAGTACGATGCGATGACTTCCGCAAGGGTCTATAAAAGGATTCCCATGGCTCCTGATAAGTCACTGAGTATTCTTATGGAAGGTGCTGGGACTCAACTTGATCCCTTGCTCTTTAAATTTTTTACCAATATGGTGGGTATCTTTCCCATTGGGACACTTGTCATGCTCAATACAAAAGAGGTTGGCCTTGTTTATGAATGCAATGCAGCTTTTGCAGATAGACCGAGAGTATTAATTATTATTGATAGCAATGGGAAAAGTGTTCGTGGTCCCGTGGTTAACCTTTCCGAGAAGGAAGAGACAGGGAGATATTTGAGGACGATCGTGAAAACTCTGGACCCTAATAAATACAAGATCAATCTCGCAGAATATTTGCTCTAATCTCTCAATAACAAATTGAATTTGCCGAAAGGGAGTTCCTTGTATACCGTTTCCCCTCAGTATATACAGTTTTATCCCACCCTGAAATGCAACCTTTCTTGTACATTTTGTTTCAATAGAGGAATAAAATCAGAGGAGGATATCTCAATCAATGAGTTTGAAAAAATCGTTTCAATTATCGCGGACACAGGAGTTAAAGAGATAGACATACTCGGAGGAGAGCCAACACTCCATTCCGAATTCGCTCAGATAGTGGCTCTCATCTATAAAAATAACCTGAAAACCACGATTAGCTCGAATGGTTCCAATATTAACATCTTGGAAGAACTGTCAGGAACATACAAGAGAGAGCAGATAAGGATAGGGATTTCCATTTATTCTGATCCAATTACCAGTGAACTTCATGAATATATCATCAAATATAAACCTCTCTTAAAAAGTATCTGTTCAAAACAACAGACAATCCCTGAAACAGCCCAACAGTATCTGAGACTATCCGGGATAGAGTATTATCTGTTATTTATGGACACTTTATATCATGATGACTTCAAAAACAGCTTACCCTTTTATGACTTCTGTCAAACAATAAAAAGCTTAAAAGCTGTTTATGAAAATGTAGATGGAGTATTCTGTTCGGGCTTTATCCCTGACATTGAACATTATCCAGTTCTCCAATATGTCAGGTGCCCTGCTGGAACGACAAAACTCTCGGTACTGCCTAATGGATCCGTCTATCCATGTTATCTTCTAGCCAGGCATGATGATTTCAGGCTTGGTAATATCTTAGTTGATGACTTCGACAGGATATGGGAAAACCCTATTCTAGATTTTTTCAGGAACTATGAGAAAAATTCCTGCATCAATACGAGCTGTAAATTGTTTTCTCTCTGTCATGGCGGATGTCCCGCTGTCAGTCTGTTGATATTTGGCAACCTCAATGCACCTGACCCAAGATGTGTTTCTCGGCTTTAGTCTGCTTCAGGTTGTGGTAAGATATAACATGTCTGTGGAGAAAAAAGTTATTTATTTCGAAA